>NZ_JBICYI010000001.1:699493-875570 GCF_043200825.1 Streptomyces sp. NPDC048370
GCGCCGCGGTGGCGGCGTCGCTCGAGCTGTTGACCTCACCCCTCTTATCAATTAATTTTCTTGCGGCCGCCGGGGGCGGGGGGGGCGGGGGCCGCCCCCCCCCCCCCCCGCGACCGCGCACTCATATCAGGGTGATGGTGATCATCTCTTCCGTACGACGACGAAGTCGGCGAGCGCGGTGAGCTGGGCCCGGACGCGCTCGGGCATGTCCACCTCGTGCAGGGCACGGACGGCGATGGCGTGCTGGCGGCGGGCCTCCTCCGAGGTCCACTCGCGCCCGCCCGCCTCCTCGATGAGGGCCGCGCGGGTGGCGAACTCCTCCTCGGAGAAGGTGTCGAAGTCGATGCTCTTGGCGTCGGCGGCGAGCAGCTCGCCGAGCCGCTCGGAGGCCGGGCCGCCGGCGGCGAGGGCGGCGACGACGGGCAGCGACTTCTTGCGCTGGCGCAGGTCGCTCCAGGTCTGCTTGCCGGTGGACTCCGGGTCGCCCCAGATGCCGAGCAGGTCGTCGATGGCCTGGAAGGCGAGGCCGAGGTGGTAGCCGTACTCCTCCAGCTTGTCGGCCGTGCGGTCGTCGGCGCCGCCGAGGACGGCTCCGATGGAGACGGCGCAGGCGAGCAGGGCGCCGGTCTTGTTGCCCTCCATCTCCAGGCACTCCTCGACGGTGACCCGCTCGCGGTGCTCGTAGGAGATGTCCTGGGCCTGCCCGTCGATGAGCTTGCGGGTGGCGGTGGTCAGGCGGCGGGTGGCACGGCCGGCCTCGACGGTCCCGAGTTCGAGCAGCAGCTCGTTGGCGAGCGCGAAGAGCGCGTCGCCGACGAGGATCGCCTGCGCGGGGCCGTGCACCTTCCAGACGGTGTCGCGGTGGCGCCGCTGCTCGTCGCCGTCCATCAGGTCGTCGTGCAGCAGCGAGAAGTTGTGGACCAACTCCACGGCGACGGCGCCGGGGACGCCGACCTCGGGGGCGACGCCCGCGGCCTCGGCGGAGAGCAGCGCGAGAGCGGGCCGTACGGCCTTGCCGCTGTCGCCCTCGGCGGGGTTGCCCTGGGCGTCGATCCAGCCGAAGTGGTAGGCGGCGACGGTGTCCATGGGCGGGGCGAGCCGGTCGACGGCCGCCCGCAGGACGGGGGTGGACAGGGCCCGCCCTCGCTCCAGCAGAGCGGTGACGTCCGCGGTGTCGACGGCCGGGTTCACCGGGGGCACAGTCGGCACGGTCTCTCCTCTTGTTCCAGTAGTCACACTCATGCCGCCTCCTGCAGCGGATGTTCATGGCGGCGGCCGAGGGCGGAGAGCGCGGCGCCCGCGGCGCTGAAACCACTGCGGACGGCACCCTCCATGGTCGCGGGCCAGCCGGTGGCGGTCCACGCGCCGGCCAGGTAGAGGCCGGGGGCGTGGGTGCGGGCGACGGGGCGGAGCCGGCCGACGCCCGGAGTGGGGGCGAACGTCGCTGTCCGCTCCCGCGTGACGAAGAAGTCGCGGATCCCGGCGCCGCGCGCGGCGGGCAGCAGGCGCTCCAGCTCCGGCAGGTACCGCTCCCGGAGGGCGGCGACGGGCGCGTCGATCTCGTCCTGGGCGGCGGACTGGGAGACGGCCAGGTACTGGCCGCCACCCTTGAGGCCTGAGGAGTCGGTGCGGTCGAAGACCCACTGCACCGGGGAGCCGAGCGCGGTGAAGAAGGGCTGCTTGAGCACCTTGCGGTCGTAGACGACGTGCACGTTGAGGATGGGCGCGGTGCCGATGTCGAGGAGCCGGTCGGGGTCGTCGAGGGCGCCGTCGGGGAGCAGTTCGCGGGTCTCGCGCTGCGGTACGGCGAGGACGACGGTGTCCGCCTCGATGGTCTCTCCCGGTACGTCGACGGCCCAGCGGCCGTCCTCGGTACGGGAGATCCGCTCGGCCTTGGTCCGCAGTTCGGTGCGGACGCCGAGGGAGTCGAGGGCCTTGCGGGCGAGGGTGTCGTGGAGTTCGCCGAGGGGGACGTGGGCCCAGCCGATGTCGGCGGCGCCGGGCTCGGAGAGCAGCCCGGTCTTGAAGACCATCGCGGCCAGGCCCATGGAGGCGTCGGGCGCGGTGGCGTTGAGGGTGGCGACGCCTACCAGGTCCCACAGGGCCTCGATGGCGCGCGGGGACTGGCCGTGGCGGCCGAGCCAGGTGGCGAAGTCGATGCCGTCGAGGGCCGGGTCGGCGGGGTCGAGGCGCTTGAGCGCGAGCGCGGCCCGGCCGACGCTCGCCCGCTCGGCGAGGGAGAGGTGCGGATAGGTCGCCAGGCTCTTGGCGAGGTGCAGCGGTACGGGCAGGTTGGTGCGGCGCAGCCGTCCGAGGCGGGGGCCCCGGGGGTGGGCGACGTCGAGGACGGGCACGTCGAGCCGGTTCTGGAGGGGCGCGAGGTGGGCGCCCTCGACCCGGTCGAGGAACCACCGGTAGGCGGTGCAGCAGCGCAGGTAGACGTGCTGGCCGTTGTCGACGGTGAGTTCGCCGCGGCGGAAGGAGAACGCGAGCCCGCCGAGCCTCGGCCGGCCTTCGAGGAGCGTCACGCGCAGCCCGGCGTCGGCGAGTTGGAGCGCGGCGGTGACGCCGGCGAGCCCGCCGCCGACCACGACCGCGTGCGAAGCGGCGCCGTCCCGGCCCGTCTCGCGCTCGTTCATGCCGTCTCCCCTCGGGTCGCCGCAGTCAGGGACGCCGTCGCGCGGCGTGGGGTTGCCCGGTGCCGGGCGGCGGACCGTCGCATCAGGCACGCCTCCTGACGGTCCGTCGGGAGATGTGGCGGGTGTCGAGGCCGGAGAGGCCGCGCACGGCGACGTACGCCTTCTCACGACCCGGGAGCGAGACGCGGCCGCGCAGCACCGCCTCCGGGTCGCGTTCGATCCGGTCGAGGAGGCGGCGGTAGATCCCGGCCATGGCGGCGACACACGCACCGCTGCGCCGGTCGAGCATGGGCAGGAGCCGGTACCCCTCGGCGAACAGGGCGCGGGCGCGGCGGACTTCGAAGTGGACGAGGCCGGTGAAGTCGGCTCCTGCGGGCGGGGTCTCGCTCCCGAAGCCGTCGCCGCAGCCGAACTTGGCGAGGTCGTCGGCGGGCAGGTAGGTGCGCCCGTTGCCGGTGTCCTCGCGGACGTCCCGGAGGATGTTGGTGAGCTGCAGGGCGAGGCCGAGCGTGTCGGCGTACTCCGAGGCGCGCTCCACTCCCTGCGCGCCCGGCTGTGTGCCGAACACGCCGAGCGAGAGCCTGCCGATGGCGCCGGCGACGCACCGGCAGTAGACCTTGAGGTCGTCCCAGGTCTCGTACGTCTCGCCGCGGACGTCCATGAGGACGCCGTCGATGAGCTCGTCGAGGCCGCCGAGCGGGATCGGGAAGCGCCGGGAGGCGTCGGCGAGGGCCACGGCGACGGGGTCGGTGTCGTCCTCGTCGACCTTGCCGTGCCTGACCCGGTCCAGGAGCGCGCGGGTGGCCTCAAGGCGCTCCCGCTTGGCCTCGACGGCGAGGGTGCCGTCGCCGATGTCGTCGACGCGTCGCGAGAACGCGTACAGCGCGGACATGGCCTGTCGCTTGTCGGTCGGCAGGAGCCGGATCCCGTAGGCGAAGTTGCGTGCCTGTTGTCCGGTGACGGCCTCGCAGTAGCTGTACGCGGCCTGTACCGGCGCGGACGTCTCCGTCTGTCCCTCCACGGTCCGGCTCACCTCTCTCTCCGCGCTCGCAGCAGGACCGTTCCCGCTTCACGCATCAGACTCGGTTTGGTGGGCTTGGGCGGCTTCGGCAGGACGTCGAACCCGGCGGCGGCGATCGCGTCGAGCGCGGCGAGGCCGCCGGCCGTGAAGCCGGCGAGGAGCAGACGCAGCCGGCCGCGCACACTGGCCACGAGCGGGGTGCCGTCGCCCAGCAGCGCGCGGGCGCGGTCGGCCTCGAAGGCGATCAGGGCGCGCACCGAGGCGTTCCCGGTCGGCCGGGCGAGGTCGTCCTCGGTGACGTGGAAGCGCTTCATGTCCTCGGCGGGCAGGTAGATCCGGTCCCGGCCGAGGTCCTCCGCGACGTCCTGGAGGTGCTCGACGATCTGCAGGGCGGTGCAGACCGCGTCGGAGCGGCGGACGCGCTCGGGGGTGGTGGTTCCGGTGATCCCGAGGACGAGCCTGCCGACGGGGTTGGCGGAGAGTTCGCAGTACGCGAGGAGGTCGTCGTACGTCTCGTAGCGGCGCACCAGCTGGTCCTGGCGGTTGGCGGCGATCAGGCCGAGGAAGGGCTCGGGGGTGAGCCCGCAACGCCGAACGGTCGGCTGGAGGGCGCAGAGCAGGGGGTGGCGGGGGGTTCCGTCGAAGACCCGCAGGAGGTCGGCCTCGAATGCGTCGAGCAGGGCGAGCCGGTCCTCGGCCCGTTCGGGGGCGACGCCGAGGTGGCGGGCGTCGGCTCCGCCGGGGGCGAGGTCGCCGTCGCCGATGTCGTCGACGAGCCGGGCGTAGCCGTAGACGGCCATGAGGTCGTCGCGCCAGGCGCGCGGCAGGAAGAAGGGGGCCACGGGGAAGTTCTCGTCCGCGGCCTTGTCGAGGGTGGTGCGCGAGGAGGCGTCGGGGCGCACCTGCCGGGTTCCCGTCACTGGCCGCTGCCCGACGCGGGGACGGCGACACCCTCGTGGAGCTGGAGATTTCGCGTCATGGCCGTCACATCTCCTGTTCTACACTGCCGATCCAATCCATCCTATTTCGGACACGCCACCGGTCCGCCCCGGAGGGCACACCGCCTGACGCCCGGGGATGCCTAGGGGTTATCGCCCCACTTGCCACGAATCAGCACCGGTACAGCTTACGTTGTACAACGCCGAGTGCCTCGTCGGGGTGCCGGGCGCCGCGCGAAAACCTCACCCGGTTCGTCAACCCTCCACAGGGGAGCGGAAGTTCAGCTTCCCGCCGACGCCCGGTCGGCGCGGACTCCGGAGACCACCAGGGCGAGGGTGGACTCGACGACGTCGGCCCGACGCTGCTCCGGGAGGCCGCCCAGGGGCCCGTCGAGGAGCAGAAGTGACAGTCCGTGCACGGCCGACCACGTGGCGGCCTCGGCGGCCGGCCGGGCGCGCCGCGGGATGCGGCCGGCCCCGGCCAGGGCGTTCAGGGCGTCCGTGAGCAGGGCGAACGCACGGAACTCGGGTTCGGGTTCGGCGGGGCGGCCGGGCGGCATCCAGGCGTCGCCGCAGGCCGCGCGCGGGGTGCAGAAGGCCGCCCGGTAGAGGCCGGGGTGGTCAAGGGCGAAGCCGACGTAGCCCCGGCCGAGGGCGGCGAGGCGCAGCTCGGCGGCGACGGTGGGGTCGTCCGCGCCGGGGACCCGCTCGGCGGCGCGCTCCATGGAGTCGGCGAGCGCCCGCTGGGCGTGCGTCTTGACGGCTCTGAGCAGCTCGCCCCGGCCGTCGAAGTGCCGGTAGGCGGCGGTGGGCGAGACACCGACCCGGCGGGCCGCCTCGCGCAGCACGACGCGTTCGGGACCGCCCTCGGTGGCGAGGTCGACGGCGGCACAGATCAGCGCGTTGCGCAGATCGCCGTGGTGGTAGGTCTTTCCCCCGGAGATCGCTGCCATGGGCTCATCCTGCCCGATGTTGACCGCATGAACATTCCAGGTGGCGGGCGCCGGTCCTGGCGCGGAACGCGAAGGCCCCCGCCGGCTCGGCGGGGGCCTTCGTACACGGCTCGGGAGCTACCTCGCGGTCTCGCGCTCGTACGCCCGCAGGACTTCCTCCGTGGGGCCGTCCATCAGGAGCTCGCCCTTCTCCAGCCACAGGACGCGGTCACAGGTGTCCCTGATCGACTTGTTGCTGTGGCTGACCAGGAAGACCGTGCCGGCCTCCTTGCGGAGCTCGCGGATGCGCTCCTCGGAGCGGATCTGGAACCTGCGGTCACCGGTGGCCAGGGCCTCGTCGATCATGAGGACGTCGTGGTTCTTGGCGGCCGCGATGGCGAAGCGGAGCCGGGCGCCCATGCCGGAGGAGTACGTGCGCATGGGGAGGCTGATGAAGTCGCCCTTCTCGTTGATGCCCGAGAAGTCGACGATGCCTTCGTAGCGCTCGCGGATCTCTTCCTTGCTCATGCCCATGGCGAGGCCGCCGAGGATGACGTTGCGCTCGCCGGTGAGGTCGTTCATGAGCGCCGCGTTGACGCCGAGCAGCGAGGGCTGGCCGTCGGTGTAGACCTTGCCGCTCTCGGTGGGGAGCAGGCCGGCGATGGCGCGCAGCAGGGTGGACTTGCCGGAGCCGTTGCTGCCGATGAGGCCGATGGCCTCGCCCCGGTAGGCGGTGAAGGTGACCCCGCGTACGGCGTGCACCTTGCGGACGCCGCGGGTGACCTCGGCCTTGCCCTTGCCGAGGATCCGGCTGAGGGCCGCGGTGGCGCTGCCCTTGCCGCCGCCACCGGTGTTGACCCGGTAGACGATGTGGACTTCGTCGGCGATGACGGTGGGAACGCGTCCCTGGGTGGTCTCAGCCACGGCCGTACCTCTCCTCGGCCTTCCAGAAGTAGACGAAGCCGCCGATGCCGGCCGCGAGGGCCCAGCCGAGGGCGGTCGCCCAGACGTGCGTGGGCAGGTTCTCGGCGCCGTAACCGTCGATCAGCGAGAAGCGGATCAGGTCCATGTAGACGGCGGCCGGGTTGTACATGAGCACATCGGCGATCCAGGCCGGCTTGTCCTCCAGCATGACCGGGATGGAGAACATGACGCCGGACGCGTACATCCAGGTGCGCATGATGAACGGCATCAGCTGGGCGAGGTCGGGCGTCTTGGAGCCCATCCTCGCCATGATCATGGCCAGTCCGACGTTGAACACGAACTGCAGGAAGAGCGCGGGGATCAGCAGCAGCCAGCTCAGCGAGGGGTAGCTGCCGAAGGCGATCACGATGGCGGCCAGCACGATCATGGAGTACAGCAGCTGCTGGAGCTGCTGGAGCGCGAACGAGATGGGCAGCGTGGCGCGCGGGAAGTGCAGCGCCCGGACGAGCCCGAGGTTGCCGGAGATCGCCCGCACACCCGCCATGACCGAGCTCTGGGTGAAGGTGAAGACGAAGATCCCGGTCACCAGGAAGGGGATGTAGACCTCGGTGGTCATGCCCCGGCCGGCTTCGAGGATCAGTCCGAAGATCAGGAAGTAGACCAGTGCGTTCAGCAGGGGCGTGGCCACCTGCCAGAGCTGGCCGAGCTTCGCCTGGCTGTACTGCGCCGTCAGCTTCGCCGAGGAGAAGGCGAGGATGAAGTGGCGCCGCCCCCAGAGCTGGCGGATGTACTCGAAGAACCCGGGCCGGGCACCGCTGACCGAGAGACCGTACTTGGTGGCCAGCTCGGCCGGGGTCAGGCGGTCGTCGACGGATGGCGGGGCGCTCGTCGCGACCGCACCGTCGTGGGTTGTCTCACTCACAGGTCGGAACTTTCGTATTCAGATGCGCGGCAGGTCAGGCACCACGTGTCAGACGACGGGCGGGCGTCCCAGTCGGGTCAGCCGCCACACCGTACGCCATTTCATGGGCCGGCGAGGTCCGCAGGGGGTGGCCCAGCCTTCCCGGAAACCGCCGAGCCACGCCTTGAGGGCGGGGCCCGAGGGACGCCGCGCGAGGGTCAGGAGCAGCCAGACACCGAGATAGACGGGAACCAGGAGTGCGGGGAGGTTTCGCCGGGCCAGCCATACCCGGTTGCGGGCCACGTTGTAGTGGTACGTCGCGTGCCGGGACGGTGGCGTGGTGGGGTGGAGCAGCACCATGTCGGAACGGTAGTCGATCATCCAGTTGGCGTCGAGGGCCCGCCAGGCAAGATCCGTTTCCTCGTGCGCGTAGAAGAACTCGTCGGGCAGGCCGCCGACTTCGGCGAGGACCTGGGTGCGCACGGCGTTCGCGCCGCCGAGGAACGTGGTGACGCGCGAGGACCGCATCGGGTCGGCCGCGCGCAGCCTCGGCACGTGCCGGCGCTGGGTGAGACCGGTCTCCGGGTCCGCGATCCGGAAGCTGATGATGCCGAGCCGGTCGTCGGCGGCGAACGCCTCGCGGACCAGCTCCGCGGTGTCGGCGCGTTCGAGGAGACCGTCGTCGTCCAGGAAGAGCAGGGCGTCGACGGGGCCGCAGGGGCCCTCGGGGCCGAAGGCCTCGATGCCGACGTTACGGCCGCCGGGGATGCCCAGGTTCTCGGGCAGGTCGATGGTGTGGACGCCCTCGGGCACCCCCGTGACGGGGGCGCCGTTGCCCACGACGACGACCTCGACCGGGTCGCCGTCCTGCTTGGCCACCGACTCGAGCAACGCGCGCAGGTCGTCGGGGCGGTTGCCCATGGTGATGATGACCGCGCCCAGCTTCATCGGCGTACTCACGCTCGTCCTCCCCCTGCTCGTCGTCATGTCGGTCGTCCGCCCGCTCCTGGCCATGTCAGCCGGCCTCACTTCAGTCGGCTCGACGCCAGGATCGAGACCAGGTGGAGCAGCGTCTGGAGGAGCGCGATGCCCGCGAGGACCGCGACACCGAGCCGGGTGAAGAACAGGTCGTCCCTGACCGCGTCGATGATCGCGAGGACCAGGATCAGCAGGGACGCCTCGATCCCGAGGACCAGGCGGTGGAACTTCAGCGCGCCTGCCGCCCGGCGGGCGAGGGCCATCCCGGAGGAGCGGGGCTCGCTCGCCGCCTCC
This sequence comes from Streptomyces sp. NPDC048370, assembly GCF_043200825.1. NCBI lineage: Bacteria > Bacillati > Actinomycetota > Actinomycetes > Kitasatosporales > Streptomycetaceae > Streptomyces > Streptomyces sp. NPDC048370. Next base: position 708,121 of record NZ_JBICYI010000001.1, read on the forward strand.
TTGACCGGCGGCAGCCCGCCCTGGTGGCGGGCGACGCCGACGAGGTCGGTCTCCGCCTTGATCAGGATGGCGCCGAGCGCGGCGAGGGTGCCGAGGAAGGCCCACAGCCAGTCGATCCGGCCGCTGCCCCACAGGTCGGCGGCGCGCAGGCCGAAGCCGACCAGGACGGCCGCGTCGCACAGGTACGCGCCGACGCGGTCGAGGTAGACGCCGGAGAGCGAGAACTGCTTCTTCCAGCGGGCGACCTCGCCGTCGACGCAGTCGAGCAGCAGGTAGAGCTGGACCGCGACGACGCCGAGGACGGCGCCCCAGATGCCCGGCACGAGCAGGGCGGGGGCCGCGAGGACGCCGCAGAGCGTCATCACGTACGTCAGCTGGTTCGGCGTGATCCTGGTGGTGACCAGGTGCCTGGTGATGCGCAGCGAGATCTCGCGCATGTACAGGCGGCCGCCCCAGTGTTCGCCGCTGCGCCGGTCCTTCACACCCGCCGGGTGCACGACCGGGCGGAGCTCAGCTACCGATGGCTTTTGCATAGTCCGCGTACGCGTCCCTGATCTGGTCGTCGGAGAGGTCGAGATGTTCGAGGATCGTGAAACGGCCCGGACGCGTCTGCGGGGCGAAGGACACGGCCCGGACGAACTCGTCCACGCTGAAGCCCATCTCCTGGGGGGTCACGGGCAGGCCGTGGCGGCGCAGGGTCTCGACGATCTGGAGCGAGCCCTCGGCGGCACCGCGCAGGTGCATCGCGAAGGCCGCGCCGAGCCCGCACTGCTCGCCGTGGCTGGCGGCGCGCTCGGGGAAGAGCAGGTCGAAGGCGTGGCTGATCTCGTGGCAGGCGCCCGAGGAGGGCCGGCTGTCGCCGCTGATCGACATGGCGATCCCGGACATCACCAGGCCCTCGGAGAGGGTGACGAGGAAGTCGTCGTCACCGACGCCGCCGGGGTGGCGCAGGACCGCCTCGCCCGCGCTGCGGGCCATCGCCGCGGCGAGGCCGTCGACCGGCTCGCCGGTCTCCCGGTGCGAGAGCTCCCAGTCCGCGATGGCGGACAGGTTGGAGACCGCGTCGCCGATCCCGGAGCGGACGTAGCGCACCGGGGCGTCCCGGATCACGTCGAGGTCGACGACCAGCGCGATCGGGGTCGGCACACCGTAGGAGCCGCGCCCGTTGTCGTTGTCCAGGGTGGAGATCGGCGAGCAGATGCCGTCGTGCGACAGGTTCGTGGCGATGGCGACCAGCGGCAGGCCGACCCGGGCCGCCGCGTACTTGGTCACATCGATGATCTTGCCGCCGCCGAGGGCGACCACCGCGTCGTACCGCTTGCCGCGCATGGCGTCGGCGAGCTTGACCGCCGCGTCGATCGTGCCGCCCTCGACCGGGTACCAGTCGGCTCCGGGCAGCTCGGGCGCGAACTGGTCACGCAGCTTCAGCCCCGAGCCACCGCTGATCGCGACGGCGATCCGGCCGTTGCTGGAGATCCGCTGGTCGGCCAGGAGCGCCGAGAGGTCCTCCAGCGCTCCCCGGCGGATGTCGACGACGACCGGCGAGGGGATGAGCCGGGTCAGTACTGGCACGCGATGTCACGGCCCTTCGCCAGGTCGTCGTGGTTGTCGATCTCGACCCACTTGATGTCGCCGATGGGGGCCACGTCGATGGTGAAGCCGTCGTCGACGAGCTTCTGGTAGCCGTCCTCGTAGTAGAGGTCGGGGTCGCGCTCGAAGGTCGCCTTGAGGGCGTCGGCGAGCGCCTCCGCGGCCTCGGGCTCGATGAGCGTGACGCCGATGTACTCGCCGGTGGCGGTGGCCGGGTCCATCAGCTTGGTGATCTTCTGGACGCCCTTGCCCTCGGCGGTGATGACCTTCATCTCCTCGTCGGCGAGGGACTTCACCGTGTCGAGGGCGAGGATGATCTTCTGACCGTCGCCGCGCGCGGCGAGCAGGGTCTTCTCGACGGAGACCGGGTGGACGGTGTCGCCGTTGGCGAGGATCACACCGCGCTTGAGGACCTCACGGGCGCACCACAGGGAGTAGGCGTTGTTCCACTCCTCGGCCTTGTCGTTGTCGATCAGCGTGATCGACAGGCCGTACTGGGCCTCCAGGGCCTCCTTGCGCGCGTACACGGCCTCCTTGCGGTAGCCGACGACGATCGCGACTTCGGTGAGGCCGACCTCGGCGAAGTTCTTCAGCGTGAGGTCCAGGACGGTGGTGTCACCGTCGACAGGCACGAGGGCCTTCGGGAGCGTGTCGGTGTAGGGGCGCAGACGCCTTCCGGCACCGGCTGCCAGTACGAGGCCAATCATGCTGTTTCTCCTTCGTCATGTACGGCGGGTGCTCCGGAGGACACCCAGAAGCGGATGGACTCCACGAGCACCACGAGCGCGAGGGCGACCGCGAGGGCGGTCAGCGCCAGGGTGAAGTCGTTGCCCCGGCTCGCCAGGAGGGCGGCGAGGACCGTCACCAGCAACACGCGGCCCTCATGGCCGCCGATGGCGCGCACCAGCCAGGTCGGCGGGGCGCCGGTGCCGCCGCGGATGCGGTACACCGTGTCGTAGTGATGGTAGGCGACGGCCGCCACGAGCCCGTAAGCCGCGGGCAGGGCGCCGTTCACCTCGGAGCGGGCGGCGAGGATGAGGATCGTGCCGTATTCGGCGGCGCGGAAGAGCGGCGGTACGAGCCAGTCGAGAGGCCCCTTGAGGGGCTGCGCGAGGGCGAGGCCCGCGCACATGGCGTACGCCACTGCGGCCAGGACGACCCAGGGGCTGCCGAATTCTTCCTGGCGGCCCGCCGCCATCAGCAGCAGCACCGCTCCGAAGGCTGCGAGCGCCGGGGAGATCCAGGTGCTGCGGACCCTCCCGGCCGGCCCCGCCACGAGCTGGGCGAGGGGTCCGTTGTCGGCCAGCTCGGCGAGCGCCTGGGCGGCCCGGTCGGTCCGCTTCGCCTTGCGGGTCAGCGAGCGGAGCACGCGGCCGGCGGTGGTGTAGCAGGCGCCGAAGGCGCAGCCGACGATCAGCGCCCAGAAGGTGATCCGGGGGGTGGTGACGGCCGTGAGGACCGCGATCATCGCCCAGCGCTCGCCGATCGGCAGGATGATCATCCGGCGGACCCAGACGGTCCAGCCGACGCTGTCGAGCCGGCTGGAGAGGGCGGCGGTGGGGCTGGTGTTGGCCGTGGCGTCGTGGTTGGCCTCGTTGAACGAGAAGTCCACGACGTGGCGGCAGGTCATCAGGACCATCGCGCCGAGCGCGAGCGCCCACACGTCGTCCCCGTTGCGCGCGGCGCCGAGGGCGAGGCCCGCGTAGAAGGCGTACTCCTTGGCGCGGTCGAAGGTGGCGTCGAGCCAGGCGCCCATCGTCGAGTACTGCAGGGAGTAGCGGGCGAGCTGCCCGTCGGTGCAGTCCAGGACGAAGGAGACGAGGAGGAGCACCCCGGCGGCGATGTATCCGCCGCGCTCGCCGGTGGCGGCGCAGCCGGCCGCGATCAGGGCGGTGAGCAGCGAGGCCGTGGTGACCTGGTTGGGGGTGAGGCCGCGCCGTGCGCACCAGCGGGCGATGTAGCGCGAGTACGGGCTGACGCAGAAGGTGGTGAAGAAGCCGTCGTGGGCCTTGACGGCGGAGCGCAGCCGTACGGCCTCGTCGTCGACGGCGGCGACGGCGGCGCGGGCCGCGTGGCGGGCCTCCGCGTCGGTCGGCACGGCGGCGACGAGCGTGCCGAGCGCGGGCCGGTGCACGCCGACACCGTCGGCGTCGAGGGCGTCGGCGAGGGCGTCGGGCAGGCTCTCCCCGTCGGCGGCCGGTTCGGGCGCGGAGGGGGCGCCGGGCACCGAGGCGTACGCGTCGGTCAGCGCGCGGGCGAGCGCGGGGCGGGCCTCGGGCTGCGCGGTGATCGCGCCGGGCGCCGCGGCTGCCGGGAAGCGGGGGTCGGTCAGGGCCAGGCGCAGGGCGTGGAGGTGTCCGACGAAGCGCGGGTCGACGACGGCGACCCGCTCACCGGCCGGTACGGCGGCGAGCAGCGCTCCCGTGTCCTGCGGGCCCGAGGCGACCCGTACGTCGAAGCCGAGCGACCGCAGATCGCCGTCGAGCGATGATCCGGGTACCGGCGGACCGGTGAGGATGGCGGTCGACAGACGAACTCACTCCTTGGAGCTGACGGGCGGGCCCTCGGGGCTCATGGCGCGGCCCCGGGCACGGCGGCTCGGCCCGGCATCGGGCGGCGGCACGTCGGCTGAGGCTATCGGATGAACAAGGGCCCGAGTTCACCGAGCCTTTGCGGTGCGGACTCCCCCGGGCCCACTCGAATCCGTCCGAGTGCGCCATGCCCTACGGAGATCATCATGGGCGATCGACCCGCCGCCCCACAAACCGTGCCGGGCGGCCTTCCGGACCCACCCTCGCACGTCGTACCGCCGAACGCGCATCACCGCAGGTCAGATGATATGACAACGGTGTTCAGTGCCGTGTTGCACATACCCCCCACCCGTAGTTCACTGGCGATTCGAAGGGGCTCGAAGAGAGTCGAACACCGGGCACGCGACACGAGGGAGAGGCCACGTCATGGGGGCTGGACACGACCACGGGCACAGCCACGGCGGACCCCCGCCCACGGGGACCGCGGCAGCCGCGTACCGGGGCCGGTTGCGCATCGCGCTCGCGATCACGCTCTCCGTGATGGTCGTCGAGATCATCGGCGGCATCGTCTCCGACTCCCTCGCCCTGATCGCCGACGCGGCCCACATGGCGACCGACGCGGTCGGACTCGCCATGGCGCTGCTCGCGATCCACTTCGCCAACCGCCCGCCCACGGAGAACCGCACCTACGGCTTCGCCCGGGCGGAGATCCTCGCCGCGCTCGCCAACTGTCTGCTGCTGCTCGGCGTCGGCACCTACGTGCTGTACGAGGCGATCCAGCGGTTCATCGAGCCCGCCGAGACCAAGGGCGGACTGGCGATCATGTTCGCGCTGATCGGCCTGGTCGCCAACATGGTCTCGCTCTCCCTCCTGGTCCGCGGCCAGAAGGAGAGCCTGAACGTGCGCGGCGCCTATCTGGAGGTGCTCGCGGACGCGCTCGGCTCGGTGACGGTCCTGGTCTCGGCCGGCATCATCCTGGCCACCGGCTGGCAGTACGCCGACCCGATCGCCTCGATCCTGATCGGCCTGATGATCGTGCCGCGCACGGTCAAGCTGCTGCGCGAGACGCTGGACGTCCTCCTGGAGTCGGCACCGAAGGGCGTCGACATGGCGGAGGTCCGGGCCCACATACTGGCGCTGCCGGGCGTCGAGGACGTCCACGACCTGCATGCCTGGACGATCACGTCCGGCATGCCGGTGCTCTCGGCCCACGTGGTGGTGGACCAGGCGGCGCTCGACTCCGTCGGCCACGAGAAGATGCTGCACGACCTGCAGGGGTGCCTGGGCTCCCACTTCGACGTGGAGCACTGCACCTTCCAACTGGAGCCCGTGGGCCACGCCGAGCACGAGGCCAAGCTCTGTCTATGAGCCCTGTCCGTGAGCGCTGTTGGGCTTGATCGACACACGTTCGATCGGCGTGCGTGAGGTTCGTGGGTACGAGAGGAGCTGGGGTTGATGACCGTCGCGACGGAGGCTGCCCAGTGCGGCAGCGCCCGGTCCAGCTTCAGCTTCCGGGTCCTCGGCTGACCTGATCCCGGTTCTTCCGACCCGATCACCCGTCGGCCGGGGCCCTCTCACACAAGGGTTCCCACGTTGTCCGACAACAACAACGCACGTTACGACGCCTTCTTCGCCCTGCACCACGGCCTTCCGCGCCAGGGTCCGGGCTCCGACACCACCACCCGCCGCCTGCTCGCGCTCGCGGGACCGCTCCCCGAGCGGCCCCGTGTGCTCGACCTCGGCTGCGGTCCCGGTCGCTCCGCGCTGCTCCTGGCCGCCGAGGCCGGGGCGGAGGTGACGGCCGTCGATCTGCACCAGCCGTTCCTCGACGAACTCCGCGAGGCCGCCGACGCCCGCGGGCTCGGCGACCGGATCCGTACGCTCGACGCCGACATGGGCGAACTGCCGTTCCCCGACGGGTCCTTCGACCTCGTCTGGGCCGAGAGCTCGGCCTACGCCATCGGCTTCGACACCGCACTGCGCTCCTGGCGCCGGCTTCTGGCGCCCGGCGGCACCCTGGTGCTCACCGAGTGCGAGTGGACGGTGGACGGGCCGAGCCAGGAGGCCCGTGCCTTCTGGGACGAGCACTACCCGCTGCGCACCAGGTCCGCGAACACCGCGGCGGCGATCGAGGGCGGCTACCACGTCCTCGGTGTCGTCCCGCAGCCCGAGAGCGACTGGGACGCGTACTACGGTCCGCTCGCCGAGCGGGCCGACGCGGCCGACCCGGACGCTCCCGGGATGGCCGAGGCCCTCGCCGCGACCCGCGCGGAGCTCGCCATGCGCCGCGACCACGGCGGCGAGTACGGCTACACCGGATACGCCCTGCGGCCCGCCGACCCCCGGTGGCGGACGCGACCGGAGACCGCCGCCGACATCCGTTCCGTATGGGAGGTCAACGCGGCGGCCTTCGAGACGAGGGGAGAGGCCGATCTGGTCGACGCCCTCCGTGCGGACCCCGGGGCGTGGCTGCCCGGCCTCTCGTACGTGGCCGAGGCCCCGGACGGCTCGGTCGCGGCGCACGCGCTGATCACCCGCTGCCATGTCGACGGTGTTCCGGCGACGGCGCTCGCGCCCGTCGCCGTCGCACCGGAGTACCAGCGGCAGGGCGCGGGGGAGGCCGTCACCCGGGCCGTTCTCGACGCGGCGCGGCTGCGCGGGGAGCGGCTCGTGCTGGTCCTCGGCCATCCGGAGTACTACCCCCGGTTCGGGTTCGTACGGGCGTCTGAATATGGAATTCGGCCGTCCTTCGACGTTCCGGACGAGGCCATGAGGGCGCTCGCCCTGGACGGCTCCGACCCGGTCCCGTCGGGCACGATCCACTATCCGGCGGCATTCGGCGTCTGACGCCCCGCCCGCTCCCGCCGCACCGGTGTACTCCGGTGCGGTGGGAGCGGGCCATGTCCGGCCTCCCGAAGTACGGACAAGCGGCTTTTGTGCGGCAGACTGAGGGAGCCCCTCCGGGCCGAGACCGAAGCGAAGGACGGTTATGCCGACCACATCAGCCAGCGTGGCTCACACCTCGTCGAACGGTGTCCAGCCGACCGCAGCCCAGGCGTCGATCATGCTCGAACTGGTCGACGAGAACGGCATCACCATCGGTACGGCGGAGAAGCTCGCCGCGCACCAGGCCCCCGGGCAGCTGCACCGGGCGTTCTCCGTCTTCCTCTTCGACGAGTCCGGCCGGCTGCTGCTCCAGCGGCGCGCGCTCGGCAAGTACCACTCCCCCGGCGTCTGGTCCAACACCTGCTGCGGCCACCCCTACCCGGGCGAGGCGCCGTTCGCGGCCGCCGCCCGGCGCACGTACGAGGAGCTGGGCATCTCGCCCTCGCTGCTCGCCGAGGCGGGAACGGTCCGCTACAACCACCCGGACCCGGCGTCGGGCCTGGTGGAGCAGGAGTACAACCACCTCTTCGTCGGCATGGCGCAGGCCGAACTGCGGCCGGACCCGGAGGAGGTCGAGGAGACCGCCTACGTGACGGCGGAGGAGCTGATGGAGCGGCACGCGAGCGCGCCGTTCTCCGCCTGGTTCATGACCGTCCTTGACGCGGCGCGTCCGGCGATCAAGGAGCTGACGGGTCCCGCCGGGGGTTGGTGATCCCGGGCACGGCCGGGGGGAGCGCCGTCGGCGCCTCCCCCGGTGCCACGAGCCCCGGGGTCAGGGGCAGCGCGGCCCAGATGATCTTCCCGCCGGTCGCGGTGTGCTCCACGTCGCAGGCCCCGCCGGACTCCAGCGCGATCTCGCGGACCAGGAGCAGTCCGCGGCCGCCCGTCTGCCCGTAGTCCGCCTCCAGCGCCTTGGGTCGGTACGGATGGTTGTCCTCGACGGACACCCGGATCCACTCCGCGCCGATCGCCACCTCCACCGCCACTTCGGGGGAGAGCAGCGCCGCGTGCTTGACGGCGTTGGTGACCAGCTCCGAGACGATCAGGAGCAGGCCCTGGACCGTGTCGTCGTGGACGGGTACTCCCTGACGGACCAGCAGGTCACGTACGGCATGCCGGGCCTGCGGAACGGAGACGTCGACCGCGGGAGCGGTGAAGCGCCAGACCCCTTCGTAGGACGGTGGCCGTGCGGGGACGCTCCCGCGGCTCTCCATAGTCCGGCTCCCACCCTCGTGCTCGATTGTCGCCACGAGTCGAGTCTTGGTAATCCGCAGGTCCGGACCGGGCTACTGACCAGAAGTCGACACTTATCGACTGCATTTTGATCGGGTGAGTATGCCAACGTCAGTTGTTCGACCGCTCCTGATCCTCTGTTGACCCCTTCGGAGGGCTGCGGCGGGCGGGGTGACCCGACGGACCGGCAGACCCTTACCGATCGTACGATCGGGTCTCCCGGATAGCATCCGGCCCATGGAGTCCACCGAGCCGCAGCTGAAGGTCGTCGTCGCCGACGCGGTCGCCACCGTCGTCATCTCGAACCCGGCCAAGCGCAACGCGATGACGGCCGCGATGTGGCGGTCCCTGCCGGGACTGCTCGCGCCGCTCGCCGCCGACCCCGCGGTCCGCGCGCTGGTGCTCACCGGCGAGGGCGGCACCTTCTGCGCCGGAGCGGACATCTCGACGCTGCGGGAGCCGGGCGACGAGCAGCAGTCGCTCGCCGTGGTGGCCGAGGAAGCGCTCGCCACCTTCCCCAAGCCGACGCTCGCCGCCGTCCGGGGCTACTGCGTGGGCGGCGGCAGCCAGCTCGCCACGGCCTGTGATCTGAGGTTCGCCGAGGAGGGCACGCGGTTCGGGGTCACCCCGGCGAAGCTCGGAATCGTCTTCCCGTCCGCCTCGACACGGCGGCTGGCCGCCCTCGTGGGGCCTTCCGCGACCAAGTACCTGCTGTTCTCCGGCGAGTTGATCGACTCCGAGCGGGCGCTGCGCACCGGGCTCGTCGACGAGGTCCTGCCCGAGGGCGAACTCGACAAGCGGGTGAGCGAGTTCACGCGGGTGCTCGTCGCGCGCTCGCTGCTCACCCAGGCGGCGGCGAAGGAGTTCGCGGACGGCCGCACGGACCGGGACGCGCACTGGGCGGAGCAGGCGCGCGGCAGCGGCGACACCGCCGAGGGCGTCGCCGCCTTCCTGGAGCGCCGCGCGCCCCGCTTCACGTACGGCATCTGACACCTCGCGCGCGCGGCCTCGGCGAGGTCAGCCGTCGACGAGGTCCTTCGGGTCCGTGCCACGCCAGTGGGCGACGATCGCGGCCGGGGCCTTCTCCGGCGAACCCGCGTCGTACGGCGGCTGCGGGTCGTACTCGGTCAGCAGCTGGATGGTCTGGGCGGTCTCGTCGCCGGCGATCCGGCCGAGCAGGTGCAGCGCCATGTCGATGCCGGAGGAGACCCCGGCGGCGGTGACGTACTTGCCGTCGAAGACGACGCGCTCACCGGTCGGTTCGACGCCGAGCGCCCGCAGCTCCTCGTACGCGAGCCAGTGCGTCGTGGCCCGGCGGCCGGTGAGCAGCCCCGCGGCGCCGAGGATCAGCGAACCGGTGCAGACGGAGGTGGTCCAGGTGCTGGTCTCGTCGGCGGTACGGAGCCAGGCGAGGATCTCCGGGTCGGTCATCTCCCGGGAGCCGGGGCCGCCGGGGACGAGGACGATGTCGGGGTTCGGGACCTCGGCGAGGGCCTTGTCGGCCACCAGGGCGAGGCTGCCCTGGTCGTTGCGGACCGGACCCGCCTCCTTGGCGACGAAGACGGTCTCGGCTCCGGGGAGCCGGGCGAGCAGCTCGTAGGGGCCGACGGCGTCGAGGGTGGTGAAACGGTCGTAGAGCAGCACGGCGATCTGCATGGGATCCCTTCCGGGGTCAGTGGGTGGACCGTGGAGCGCGAGGCGCGGGTCGTACGGGTGCGTGGAAGCGGCGGCGGTACTCCGCCGGGGCGGTGCCCATGGCTTTGACGAAGGCCCTGCGCATGCCCTCGGGCGTGCCGTAGCCGGAGGCGCGGGCGACCTCCTCCACCCCGTCGGTGGTCTCCTCCAGGAGCCTGCGCGCGTGTTCGAGCCGGACCCGGTCCACGTACCGGCCCGGGGTCGTACCGGTGTCGGCCTGGAACGCCCGGGCGAAGTGCCGCGGCGACAGGCGGGCGCGGGCGGCGAGAGCCTCGACGGAGAGGTCGCCCTCGGGATGCTCGGTGATCCACTGCTGGAGGTCGCGCAGCGGTGCCCGGCGGGCCGTCTGGGCGGAGAGCTGGGCGCTGAACTGCGCCTGGTTGCCGGGGCGGCGCAGGAACACGACCAGGTGGCGGGCGACGGTGAGCGCGGCGTCCCGTCCCATGTCCTCCTCGACGAGCGCGAGCGCGAGGTCGATGCCCGCGGTGACCCCGGCGGAGGTGGAGAGGCTGCCGTCCCTCACGAAGATCGGGTCGGGGTCGACGTCGACGGTCGGATAGCAGCGGGCGAGGTGGTCGCAGGCGATCCAGTGGGTGGTGACCCGGTGGCCGTCGAGAAGGCCCGCCTCGGCGAGCAGCAGGGCGCCGGTGCAGACGGAGACGAGCCGGTCGGCGCGCGGGGCGTGCTCGCGCAGCCAGTCGATCAGGCGCGGGTCGGGGCGGCGGGTGCCCTCGCCGCCGGGGACGACCAGGGTGTGCGGGCGGTCGGCGTCGGCGAGCGTGGTGTCGGGGAGCAGCCGCAGTCCGCTGTGGGAGCGCACCGGGCCGCCGTCCAGCGAGGCGGTACTGATCGGGTACGTACCGCCGCCTCCGCCACCGAAGCGGTCGGCACCGGCGAACACCTCCAGCGGTCCGGTGACGTCCAGGCTCTGCACTCCGTCGAAGAGGACGAAGAGCACGGGTCGTTTCGTCATGGGTCCCATCCTTCGGTGGCCGCCGGGCGGCCGCAATGACGAGCACCCCACCTTTCCTGCCATGGGAACGGGGAGGCGTCCCCCGGGGTTCCGGTCGTACCGACCAGTCGGTAACGTTCTGGCCATGACCTCTCTTCCGCCCCGCGCCGGCCGCCGCTGCCACCACATGCTGAACCCGATGCACTCCACGGTGTACTTCTCGCCGGACCTGGACACCGAGTTCCAGGCGCTCGGCTTCGAGGACCCTTCGGCCATGCGGCTCGCCTCGCGCAGCGCCGCCATGGGCGCCGTCGGCGCCGGAACCGTCGCCGCCGCGTTCTACAACTACAACGTCGAGCTGCTGGCCCGGCACCTGCCCGCCGTCTGGGACATCGCCTCCCCCGCCGAGGTCGGAGCCGCACGGCTGCGGGCCGTGGACACCACGCTGCGCCGGCTCCTCGGCGAGGAGGCGATCGCATCGGCCGAGATGGCGGAGGCCGCCGAGCTCGCCCTGCGCGCCACCGAGGCCTGCACCCGGCACGCCCGGCCGCTCTACTCGGCCCACGCCGACCTGCCGGTCCCCGAGGCCCCGCACCTGCGGTACTGGCACGCCGCGACGCTGCTGCGCGAGCACCGGGGCGACGGCCACCTGGCGGCCCTGCTGACCGTGGGCCTCGACCCGCTGGAGGCGATGGTCAGCCACACGGCCACGGGCCTGGGCATGAACCCGCGCTGGGCCCTGGGCACCCGCGGCTGGGGGCGCGCCGACTGGGACGCCGCCGCCGAGCGGCTGCGGGACCGCGGGGTGATCGACGCGGAGGGCGAGCTGACCGCCGAGGGCAAGGCGCTGCGCGAGACCCTGGAGGAGCAGACGGACCGCCTGGACACCGCCCCGTACGAGCACCTGGGCGCGGCGGGGGTCGAGCGCCTCACGGAGCTGGGCAAGGCCTTCCGCAACGCCGCGTTCCTGGCCGGGGCCTTCCCTGCGGACCTCGGCGACAAGAGCTGACCGAGACCGGCCGGACACGGCGGGGCCGGGGCGCGTGCGGGGTTCCGGAGGGGAAGACGGCACAATGCACTCGCAAGCTTGAGGCACGAGAAGGCGAGTCGGGACACCGTGACGACGTCCATCGAAGGCAGGATCGCCGAGGAACTCGGCGTACGTGAGCGACAGGTGAGGGCGGCCGTCGAGCTGCTCGACGGCGGCTCGACCGTGCCGTTCATCGCGCGCTACCGCAAGGAAGCGACGGAGATGCTCGACGACGCGCAGCTGCGCACGCTCGAGGAGCGGCTGCGCTATCTGCGGGAGCTGGAGGACCGGCGGACCGCCATCCTCGACTCCGTACGGGAGCAGGGCAAGCTGACGGCCGAGGTGGAGGCCCAGCTCAGGGCCGCCGACACCAAGGCCCGTCTTGAGGACATCTATCTGCCCTTCAAGCCCAAGCGCCGCACCAAGGCGCAGATCGCCCGCGAGGCCGGTCTCGAACCGCTGGCGGAGGCGCTGCTCGCCGACCCGTCGGTGGAGCCGGCGGCGGCCGCCGCGGCCTTCGTGGACGCCGACAAGGGCGTCGCCGACCCGGCAGCGGCCCTGGAGGGCGCCCGCGCCATCCTCACCGAGAAGTTCTCCGAGGACGCCGACCTGATCGGTGAGCTGCGGGAGCGGATGTGGAGCCGGGGCCGGCTGGCGGCGAAGGTGCGGGACGGGAAGGAGGAGGCCGGCGCGAAGTTCGCCGACTACTTCGACTTCGCGGAGCCCTTCACCGCGCTCCCCTCGCACCGGATCCTCGCGATGCTGCGCGGCGAGAAGGAGGACGTCCTCTCCCTGGAGCTCGAGCCGGAGGAGCCGTCCAACGTGCCCGGCCCGTCCGCGTACGAGTCCATGGTCGCCTCGCGCTTCGGTGTGGCCGAGCGGGGCCGGCCGGGCGACAAGTGGCTTCAGGACACGGTCCGTTGGGCCTGGCGGACCCGGATCCTGGTCCACCTCGGGATCGACCTGCGGCTGCGGCTGCGGACGGCCGCCGAGGACGAGGCGGTCCGGGTCTTCGCGGCGAACCTGCGCGACCTGCTGCTCGCCGCCCCGGCGGGGACGCGGGCGACGCTGGGCCTGGACCCCGGTTTCCGTACGGGTGTCAAGGTGGCCGTGGTCGACGGCACCGGCAAGGTGGTGGCCACCGACACGATCTACCCGCACGTCCCGGCGAACAAGTGGGACGAGTCGCTGGCGAAGCTGGCGCGGCTCGCGAAGGAGCACGCGGTCGAGCTGGTCGCCATCGGCAACGGCACAGCCTCCCGCGAGACGGACAAGCTGGCCGGTGAACTGATCGCCAAGCACCCGGAGTTGACGCTCACCAAGGTGATGGTCTCGGAGGCGGGCGCCTCGGTGTACTCCGCGTCGGCCTTCGCCTCGCAGGAACTGCCGGGCCTGGACGTCTCGTTGCGGGGTGCGGTCTCGATCGCGCGGCGGCTGCAGGACCCGCTGGCCGAGCTGGTGAAGATCGACCCGAAGTCGATCGGTGTCGGCCAGTACCAGCACGACCTGTCCGAGGTGAAGCTCTCGCGTTCGCTGGACGCGGTGGTCGAGGACTGTGTGAACGGTGTCGGTGTCGACGTCAACACCGCGTCCGCGCCGCTGCTTTCTCGGGTGTCGGGCATCGGCGCCGGCCTCGCGGAGAACATCGTGGCGCACCGCGATGCCAACGGGCCCTTCCGGTCGAGGAAGACGCTGAAGGACGTGGCGCGGCTCGGACCGAAGGCGTACGAGCAGTGCGCGGGCTTCCTGCGCATCCGGGGCGGTGAGGACCCGCTGGACGCGTCCTCGGTGCACCCGGAGGCGTACCCGGTGGTGCGGCGGATGGTGAAGACGACGGGCGGCGAGGTCGCCTCGCTGATCGGCAACACCGGGGTGCTGCGGTCGCTGCGGGCGGACGCGTTCGTGGACGAGACCTTCGGTCTGCCGACGGTCACCGACATCCTACGCGAGCTGGAGAAGCCGGGACGGGACCCGCGGCCGGCGTTCAAGACGGCGACCTTCAAGGAGGGCGTCGAGAAGCTCGGCGACCTGGTGTCGGGGATGGTCCTGGAGGGCGTGGTCACGAACGTGGCGGCGTTCGGGGCGTTCGTGGACATCGGCGTGCACCAGGACGGGCTCGTCCACGTGTCGGCGATGTCGAAGACCTTCGTCAAGGACCCGCGGGATGTCGTGAAGCCGGGTGACGTGGTCCGGGTGAAGGTCCTGGACGTGGACATCCCGCGCAAGCGGATCTCGCTGACGCTGCGGCTCGACGACGAGGCGACGGCGGACGCGGAGGCCGCTCCTCAGCGGGAGCGTCGCGACCGGGGCGGTCGCGGAGGCCGTCCGCCGCAGCAGCGGCGCGAGCAGGGCCAGGGGCAGGCCCAGGGACAGCGACAGGGACAGGGCCAGGGGCAGGGTGGGCGTTCGGCCTCGGCTCCGGCGCCCGCCAACAGCGCGATGGCGGACGCCCTGCGCAAGGCGGGGCTGCTGAACGAGGGCAGCGGCGGCAAGCGGCGCGGCCGCTGACGTGGTGCGGGCCCGGCCTTGCGGCCGGGCCCGTTTCTTCGTTTCCCACCCGCACCACCCGTGCCACTGAGTAAGCAGAGATGCGGGTCGTCCTGTGGGTGGCGATCGCCGTCGGCGACTGCCGGCCATGGGCGGCGGACGTCGGCAGCCCAGGTCGGACCGGTGCACGCCGGGCGAGCCGGCGTTCGCTACGCGTTCGGCAGGAAGCGCAGGGCCCATTCCGCGCGGTTGGCGACCGTCAGGTCGTCGTCGTCCGTCAGGGGCTGGAGGAGGGCGCGGGAGCGCTCCGGGTCGGCCTGGACCAGGTCGACGATCTCCGCCGCCAGGGAGTCCTGGTCGTCGCCGAGGTCCACGGAGGAGGCCCGCAGGAGCGCCGGCAGGGCGTCCGGGCCGCCGATCGCGGCGAGGACACCGCCGAGGAGCTCGCGGGCGTAGGCGTTGCGCTCGACGAGGGCCCGGTCCAGTTCGGCCTGGAGCCGGGGCAGGAGCGCCGCGTCGCCCGAGGCGGCGATCTCGTCGGCGAGGTCGATGGTCTCGTCGACGTCGGCGTCGAGGTCGTCCAGCATCTCGGTGAGCCGGGTCAGCAGGTCGGTCATGGTGTCTCCTGGAATGCGCCGTCCCTCAGGACGGGGACGGCCGTACTCGTACAGTTCACGCCCCGCTGGGCAGCGGCGCAGCTCCGCCGCGGGTTCTCGCCGAACGGGACAGCCATCAGAGCTCGGTCACCTTGCCCGCCGCGACCTCGATGCGACGGGTGGTGCGGACCGCGTCCAGCATGCGCCGGTCGTGGGTGACCAGCAGGAGCGTGCCGGTGTAGGAGTCGAGCGCGGACTCCAGCTGCTCGATGGCCGGCAGGTCCAGGTGGTTCGTCGGCTCGTCGAGGACGAGCAGGTTGACGCCCCGGCCCTGGAGCAGGGCGAGCGCGGCGCGGGTCCGCTCGCCCGGGGAGAGCGTGGTGGCGGGGCGCAGCACGTGCGCGGCCTTGAGCCCGAACTTCGCGAGCAGCGTCCGCACCTCCGCCGGCTCCGTCTCGGGGACGGCGGCGCAGAAGGCGTCGAGCAGCGACTCCGAGCCGTGGAAGAGCTTGCGGGCCTGGTCGACCTCGCCGACGACGACACCCGAGCCGAGCACGGCGTCGCCCGCGTCGAGCGGGAGGCGGCCGAGGAGCGCGGCGAGAAGCGTCGACTTGCCGGCCCCGTTCGCGCCGGTGATCGCGACCCGGTCGGCCCAGTCGATCTGGAGGGTGGCGGGCCCGAAGCGGAAGTCGCCGCGCCGGACCTCGGCCTCGCGCAGGGTCGCCACGACCGATCCTGAGCGCGGGGCGGAGGCGATCTCCATCCGCAGCTCCCACTCCTTGCGGGGCTCCTCCACGACGTCGAGCCGCTCGATCATCCGCTGCGTCTGGCGGGCCTTCGCGGCCTGCTTCTCGCTCGCCTCGCCGCGCAGCTTGCGGCTGATCTTGTCGTTGTCGGTCGCCTTGCGGCGGGCGTTGCGGACGCCCTTGTCCATCCAGTTGCGCTGCATCAGGGCGCGGCCTTCGAGGGCTGCCTTCTTGTCGGCGAACTCCTCGAACTCCTCGCGTGCGTGCCTGCGGGCGGTGTCCCGCTCGTCCAGGTACGCCTCGTAGCCGCCGCCGTAGAGCGTGATCTGCTGCTGGGCGAGGTCGAGTTCGAGGACCTTGGTGACCGTACGGGTGAGGAACTCGCGGTCGTGGCTGATGACGACCGTGCCGGCGCGCAGCCCCTGGACGAAGGCTTCGAGCCGCTCCAGACCGTCGAGGTCGAGGTCGTTGGTGGGCTCGTCGAGGAGGAAGACGTCGTAGCGGGAGAGGAGGAGGGAGGCGAGCCCCGCGCGGGCGGCCTGGCCGCCGGAGAGCGAGGTCATCGGCTGGTCGAGGCCGACGGTCAGGCCGAGGGAGTCGGCGACCTCCTCGGCCCGCTCGTCGAGGTCGGCGCCGCCGAGGTCGAGCCAGCGCTCCAGGCTCACGGCGTACGCGTCGTCGGCGCCGGGCGCCCCGTCGACCAGGCCCTGGGTGGCCTCGTCCATGGCGGTCTGCGCCGCCGCCACGCCCGTACGGCGGGCCAGGAACGCGCGGACCGTCTCCCCTTCTCGCCGCTCCGGCTCCTGCGGGAGGTGGCCGACGGTGGCGGTGGGCGGCGAGAGCTTCAGCTCGCCCTCCTCGGGGCTTTCGAGGCCGGCGAGCAGCCGCAGCAGCGTCGACTTGCCGGCGCCGTTGACGCCGACGAGGCCGATGACGTCGCCGGGGGCGACGACGAGGTCGAGGCCGGCGAAGAGGGAGCGTTCGCCGTGGCCGGCGGCGAGATCCTTGGCGACGAGAGTGGCAGTCATCAGGGGATGAATCGTATGCCACCGGCTCGACGCACCGTGGTGCGCCCGGACGGGGTGCCGGTACCGTCCGTCCATGAGCGACGAGGTGATCGTGGTGGGCGGCGGGGTCATCGGTCTGACGACGGCCCTGACGCTGGCGGAGCGCGGCCTTCGGGTACGGGTCTGGTCCCGGGCCCCGGTGACGGGGACGACCTCCGCGGTGGCGGGGGCGCTGTGGTGGCCGTACCGGATCGAGCCGGCGGCGGAGGTGGGTGACTGGTCGCTGGAGTCGCTGCGGGTGTACGAGAAGCTCAGCGCCGATCCGGTGGCGACGGGGGTGCGTGTCGTGCCCGGCGTCCACGCCGACGTGGCCCTCGCCGACCTGGGCGACTGGGCGCGGGAGGTCTCGGGGCTGCGGCAGCTCGCGGGGCCCGAGGTGCCGGGGCCGTCCGGGACGGGTCTCGCGGCGCGGCTGCCGCTGATCGACATGCCGGTCCACCTGGAGTGGCTGCGGGGACGCCTTGAAGCGGCCGGTGGGGTCGTCGAGCGGCGGGCCGTGACCGGTTTCGCCGAGGCGGCGCGGTCGGCACGGGTGGTGGTGGACTGCGCGGGGCTCGGCGCCAGGGAGCTCGTACCGGACGCGGGACTGCGCCCGGTACGGGGGCAGCTGGTCCTTGTGGAGAACCCGGGCATCGAGGAGTGGTTCACGGCGGCCGATGCCGCGTCGAGCGAGACCACGTACTTCTTCCCGCAGCCGGGTCGGATGATCCTGGGCGGGACCGCCCAGGAGGGCGACGAACGGCTCGATCCCGATCCGGCGACGGCGGCCGAGATCGTGGCGCGGTGCGCACGGATCCGGCCGGAGATCGCCGACGCGCGGGTCCTCGGCCACCGGGTCGGCCTGCGGCCCGCCCGGGTCGGCGGTGTCCGGATCGCCGCCGAGCCGCTGCCGTCCGGCGGCCGCCTGGTCCACAACTACGGCCACGGGGGCGCGGGCGTCACGGTCGCCTGGGGCTGTGCCCGGCGGGCGGCGGACCTGGTCTGCGCGTGAGCGTGGGGGGACGGGCGCGGGCCGGGTGACCCGTGCGGGCCGCGGGCCCCGGAGCACGGAGCGGACGCGCCCGCCGGGGCGCCGCCCCGTGTGCCCCGGGTGGGCACACGGGGGCGCGGCGGTCCTCCCGTCGATCAGCCCGGGCCGTCGCCCGCCGAGCTCGTGCCGGGGCCGATGCGGAGTTCGAAGTCGCCGTCGTACTTCTCGTGGCCCGCGATCACCGCGAGTTCGATGACCTCCTCGCCCACCTCGCCCCGGACGATGAGCGGGTCCTTGCGCAGGTCCCGCATCAGGGCCACGCACATGCCGATCATCACGAGGACGAACGGCGCGGCCACCAGGATCGTGAGGTTCTGCAGACCCGCGAGCGCGTCGCCCTGGCCGTCGCCGATCAGGAGCATGATCGCGGCGACGGCTCCGGTCACCACGCCCCAGAACACGACCACCGGACGGGTCGGTTCGAAGGTGCCGCGCTGCGAGAGCGTGCCCATGACGATCGACGCGGCGTCCGCGCCGGACACGAAGAAGATGCCCACGAGGATCATCACGAGCAGGCTCATCGCCCCGGCGATCGGGAACTCCTGGAGCACGCCGAAGAGTTGCCCCTCGGGCGTGGTCTCCTCCGCAAGGCGGCCCTCCTCGCTGAGCTTCATCGCGGTGCCGCCGAAGACGGCGAACCAGACCAGACTCACCACGCTGGGCACGAGGATGACCCCGCCGACGAACTGGCGGATGGTCCGGCCCCGGCTGATACGGGCGATGAACATGCCGACGAACGGCGTCCAGGAGATCCACCACGCCCAGTAGAAGACCGTCCAACTGCCCAGCCAGGCATGGATGTCGTCGCCGCTGGTCGCCTCGGTCCGGCCGGCCAGCTGAGGCAGGTCGCCGAGGTAGGCGAAGATCGAGGTGGGCAGCAGGTCGAGCACGATGATGGTGGGGCCCGCCACGAAGACGAAGACGGCGAGGACCAGCGCGAGCACCATGTTCGTGTTGGACAGCCACTGGATGCCCTTCTCGACGCCGGAGACGGCGGACAGGACGAAGGCGACGGTCAGGACGGCGATGATGCCGACGAGCAGTCCGGTGCCGGTCGCCTCCAGCCAGCCCAACTCCTCGACGCCGCTGCCGATCTGGAGGGCGCCGAGCCCCAGCGAGGCGGCCGAGCCGAAGAGGGTCGCGAAGATCGCCAGGATGTCGATGACCCGGCCGGGCGCACCGTAGGCCGCCCGCTTGCCGATCAGCGGGACGAAGACGGCGCTGATGGTCTGGCGTCGGCGGCGCCGGAAGGTGGAGTACGCGATCGCGAGGCCGACGACGGCGTAGATCGCCCACGGGTGGAGGGTCCAGTGGAAGAGGGTGGTGGCCATCGCGGTCTGCATCCGCTCGGCCGAGTCGGCGGGGTGGGTGCCGGGCGGCGGGGTGCCGTAGTGGGCGAGCGGCTCACTCACTCCGTAGAACATCAGGCCGATGCCCATGCCCGCGCTGAACATCATCGCGATCCACGACACGGTCCTGAACTCCGGGCCCTCGCTCTCGTGGCCGAGCGTGATCCGCCCGTACCGGCTGATGGCGAGCCACAGCGCGAAGACGACGAAGCCGGAGGCGGCGAGCATGAACGCCCAGCCTCCGTTGCGGATCAGCCCGTCGAGGAGCTTGCTGGAGACGCTCTCCAGGCTGTCCGTGGCCGCGGCCCCCCAGACCACGAAGGCGAGGGTGAGGACGGCGGTGACCCCGAACACGATCCGGTCCGTCCGGGCCTTGGGATGGTGTCCGGGGCGGCGCGGGAGGTCCGCCGTCACCGACAGCCCCTCCCGGCCTCCCCGGCCACCACCGCTCCCGGGTTCCCCCGCTCTCTGATCTTCCTGCGACACAGGTGCACCTTTCACGGCGTTACGGGACAAACTCACTCCGTAAGGCAGCAGTACCACAGGTGACGCGTCAGTTCCGGGACCAACTCAGCCCGTCGGCCCGTCAGCCCGTCAGCCCGTCAACAGGCCTCCACCGGCCGCCCGCTGGTGAGCCGGTACTCCGCCCGGCCGTCGAGCAGCAGGGGGACCAGCGCGCGCCGCGACTGGCGCAGGGGTACGAACACCCCGTCGCCGTCCCGCCGGACCGTGACCCCGTGCAGCGCCAGCTCGTCGCCGAACTCGGCGTACTGCGCGGCGTCCAGGCGGTAGCCGCAGGGCGGGTCCTGGAGGGTCTCGGCGGGCTCGGCCGGGTCGTTGTCGGCGCCACCGATCAGGACCGGACCCCGGTCGGCGAAGCCCGTGTGGCGGGCCGCCGCCGTGGCCGCGCCGAGGAGCCCGCGCCGCTCGTCGACGTACGCGAACGCGCCCTTGAGCGCGACGAGTTGGGTGGTCACCCGGCGTCGCCGGTTGCGTGCGTCGTCGTCGGCCTCGGCCTGGGTGAGCGCCTCGATCCGGGTCTCGACGAGCAGGCCGACGGAGTGCTTGACGCCGGCCGTGTTGCGCAGGATGCGCTCCTGACCGTCGCCCGCGACCTGCTTGAGGGGCTGCCCGGTGTGGGGGTCGGTCCAGATGCCGTAGATCCCGCTGCTGAAGCCGGAGATCCCGGCGGCCCTCCGGACGTAGGACTCCGACAGGGTGCGGGCCTCGTCGTGCACATGGGCGTCGGTGTTGAGGTTGCGCGGCCAGAGGGCGAGCAGGTCCTTGTCGTAGTACGGCGAGGTGCCGTCGTACTCGTGCAGGTCGTAGACCAGCTCGGCGCGCCGGTCACGGATGAGCGCGGCGAGCGCCCGGCCCTCGGCGGTCCGGAGGGCGAGGTGGTCGCGGTTGACGTCGATCCCGTCGGCGTTGCCCCGGGTGTCGGCCTCGCGCCCGTCCGGATTGGCGGTGGGGACGACGAGGACGGTCGTACGGGCCAGGAAGCGCAGGGTCTCCTTGTCCCGCGCGTACGCCAGGTCGCGCACGGTGGTCAGACAGGCCTCCCGGCCCGACGGTTCGTCACCGTGCTGAGTGCAGACGAGGAGCACGGTGGTGGCGGCCGAGGCCGGGCCTGCCGAGCCGGGGGCCGCAGAGCCCGGGCCGGACGCGCCCTGGCTCGCCGTGCCCCGGCCGGACGCGTCCCGGCCGATCGTGGCGAGCCGGATCGGGCGGCCCTGCTTCGTCGTGCCGACGGTCCGTACCCCGACCCGGTCGCTCGCCCGGTCGACGGCGGCGAGGAAGGAACCCTCCTCGGCCTCCGTCGTCCACCGGGCGCCGTTGCTGGTCTCGAAGCCGGTCCGTGGGGGCGCCGGCGGGGCCGCTCCGCCGTGCGCCTCCGCGGGCACGGCGACGAGCGGGAGGCCGAGGGCGGTGACGCCCGCGACGAGGGCGAGCGTGCGCCGCGCGGGGCGGCGGGGTGCGCGGGTCATCGGGCCTCACCCGGGACGGGGATGCCCGGGCGTGCGGGCCCGACACCCGAGAACGGCCGCCCGGCCTGCGCCGAGCGTGCGTCGACCGTACCGGCCGTCGCCCGCGCGAAGGCCTCGGCCCCGCCGACGAACGGGAGTTTCGCCGACGTCCTGGCGAGGTCGAGGGTGAGCGTCGGGGTCGTCGACGGAGGGTCCAGAAGGTCCTTGTCCGTGCCGCCGACGATCAGGGCGAGCCGGTGGCCGGCCGGGACGACGTGGTCGGTGGCCGCGAGCTTCAGCGTGATCGTGTACGCCCTGCCGGGGGTCAGGGGCCGGCCCTTGCGGGGGTCCGCCCAGGTGCCCAGGTCCGCCCAGCCTCGGCTGACGACCGTGTGCCCGACGTCCGCCGTCCGGGCCTTCGTCTCCTTGAAGCAGGCGGAGTCGCCGGCGGTGCTCGCGCCCCAGCAGGACCGTTCGGTGAGCGTGGTGATGCCCTCGCCCGCCGCCGCGTAGTCCCGGATGGTGTCGGGGCCGAGGTCGACGAGTACGGCCGTGAGATGCGCGGTCGCGGTCGTCGGGGTGGCGGTGACGGTCACCGTGGAGGAGCCGGAGAGCCGCAGGTCGCGGGCGAGCGGCCGGGTGGTGAAACCGGCCTGGGCGGGCGTCGGCTCGTCGATCCGCGCCGCCCAGTCGGTCTCGCCGAGGGCCGGGTCGTCGGTGAAGGTCTCCGTGGTGCCGGGCGCGGCGGGGGTCCTGCCGAGGGTGCCGGCGCGGGGCGCGGGGCCCGTGCCGGGGCGCAGGGTGGTGGGCTCGGTGGCGCGCGGCGGCCAGACGCGGTCGGTGGTCCAGCGGTCCGGGGCCCGCTCGATGTCGGCCATCGGCTCGCGGTCGATGCCGTTGTCGTAGCCGAGGAGGTGGTGGTCGAACCAGCGGTGCAGGGTGCGGACCCAGTCGGCGCGCCGGAAGTCGAAGGGGTCGACGTGGCCGGTCTGGGAGAGCCAGATCTTGCGCTCGACCCCCTGGGCGGCGAGGGCGTCCCACCACTGACCGAACTGGTTGGCGCGGACGTTGAGGTCCTGCTGCCCGTGCACGACGAAGACGCTGGCCTTCACCTTCCGGGCGTCCGGGACGTGGTTCCGCTCGCTCCAGGCGGGGGTCCAGTCGCCGCTGTACGGCGTGCCTGCGGTGACCCGGTCCTGGACGGCGCCGCAACGGGCGGCCGCGTCGGGGCTGTTGACGTACTCGGAGAGCCAGCTGGGGTTGGCGTTGTAGAGCGGGGCGCCCTGGGAGTGGAAGTAGTCGTACCAGGAGGAGATCGCCCCGATCGGGACGATGGTCTCCAGGCCCTCGACTCCGGTGGCGGCGACGCCGTTGGCGACGGTGCCGTCCCAGCTCTTGCCGATCATGCCGACCTTGCCGGTGGACCAGGTGGTGGCCTTGGCCCGCTCGGAGCCTGTACGGGTCGTGTAGCCGCGCGCGCGGCCGCCCAGCCAGTCGACGACGGCCTTGGCGGACTGGACGTCGGAGCGGCCGCCGACGTCGTCGCAGCCGTCGGAGCGGTTGGTGCCGGCGAGGTCGACGGCGACGAAGGCATAGCCGCGGGGCACGAAGTAGTTGTCGTAGAAGAGCGGGAACTGGACCGGGTTCCCGGCAGCGTCGTAGGTCTTCTTCTGGCTCTCGTTGCCGCGTCCGCAACAGGCGTAGTACGGGCTGGCGTCCATGATGACCGGTATCTTCCGGCCGGTGGCCGCGGCCTCGCGAGGGCGGACCAGGTCGACGGCGACCCGGTCGGTGCGGCCGTCGCCGTCGCCGTCGAGACCGGTGTCCACCCAGACGGACTCGCGTATCGCGTCACCGTAGGAGTACACCGGCCGGGACTCCCGTACCGCCGATTCGGCGGCCTGCGCCGAGGCGCCGGACGGGGGGACGAGGGCGGACATGAGGGCGGCCGTGGCGGCCACGGCGAGGGTTCTGCAGGACAGACGGGCTCCGCGGGTTCTCCGCACACGTATCGCCATGGGGCGGAACGTACCCCCGTCAACTCCCGTGCAAAAGGGTGCCGTCGGGAGAACGGGCGGGGCGGCAGGGGCCGGAGGGTCCGTTTCGGCCGAATGGCGATCATGTGAAAGGAGGTGCTCTGGACGTGACGGGGCGTCGGGTGCTGAATAGCGTCGGCAAGGACCGAACACCCTTCGGGCTTCTTACCGACAGTCCTGACCGACTCTTCTCACCGACTGGAGCTCTCGTGCACCGCAGACTTGTCGTTCCGAGCGCACTCGCGGCCTCTCTCCTGCTGGCGATCCCGGCATCGGCCGCCGACTACGTTCCGGGCGCATCGGGCATCGGCGATCCCTACTACCCGGCCAGTGGCAACGGCGGTTACGACGTCTCCCACTACGACCTGCGGCTGACGTACCAGCCCGCGACCGACCTCCTGGAGGGCACGGCGACGATCCTCGCCACCACGAAGCAGAACCTCTCCCGCTTCAACCTGGACCTCGGACTGAAGGTCAGCGAGGTGCGGGTGAACGGCAGGAAGGCGACGTTCACCACCAGCGGCGAGCAGGAGCTGCAGATCACCCCGGCGACCCCACTGGAGAAGAACCGGACGATCTCGGTGGTCGTCCGGTACGCGGGCAAGCCCTCCGAGGTGAAGATCGGCGGCTGGACCGCCTGGCACCGCACGCCCGACGGAGGCGTGGCCGCCCAGGAGCCGGACTCGGCCGCCTGGTGGTTCCCGTCCAACGACCACCCCCTGGACAAGGCCACCTTCGACGTCTCGGTCTCCGTGCCGGACGGATCCCAGGCCATCAGCAACGGTGTCCTCCAGTCGCAGTCCTCGCGGCTCGGCTGGACCCGCTTCAACTGGCGCTCGAACAAGCCGCAGGCGACCTATCTGGCCACGCTCGCGGTGGGCAAGTTCGACATCACGACCGACAAGACGGCGAACGGGCTCCCGGTCCTCAACGCGTACAGCAAGGACCTCGGCGACAACGCGGGCGCGGCGCGGGCCTCGATCGAGCGGACGGGCGAGGTCGCGGAGTGGCTGGAGGGGGTCTTCGGTCCGTACCCCTTCAACGCGCTCGGCGGGTACGTTCCCAATGTGACCAGCGGATACGCGCTGGAGACGCAGACCCGGCCGTTCTACAGCCCCCGGCAGTTCGCCAACGGCGCGAACGTGTCCGTGGTCGTCCACGAGCTGGCGCACCAGTGGTACGGCGACAGCGTCTCGGTCGACCGCTGGAAGGACATCTGGGTCAACGAGGGCTTCGCCCGCTACAGCCAGTGGCTGTGGTCGGAGAAGGAGGGCGAGGGCACGGCCCAGGAGCTGGCGGACTACGTCTACGAGACCCGTGCCGCCGACGACCCGTTCTGGACGGTCAAGCCGGGCGACCCGGGCCCGGACAACCAGTTCCACATCGCCGTCTACGACCGGGGCGCGCTGGCGCTCCAGGCGCTGCGCAACGAGATCGGTGACGAGGACTTCTTCGCCATCCTGAAGGGCTGGCCGACGGAGTTCGCGTACGGCAACGCCAAGGTCAAGGACTTCGTGAAGTACGCGGAGCGCGTCTCGGGCAAGCCGCTGGCCGCGCTCTTCGACACCTGGCTGTACGAGCCGGTGAAGCCGGCCACGTCGACGGCGGCCGAGGCCGGCCTGTCGACGCGGACGGCACGGTCGGCGGCGGCCGGGCCCGCTGCCGCGCCCGCTGCCGGGCCGGGGCAGCCGGTTCGGTCGCCGAAGCCCGTGAAGCCGGTGCAGCCGAAGTCCTGGAAGAAGATCGCGGAGACGAACACGATCCACGAGCACGAGGGCCGCGAGGGTCACGGCGGTCACTGAGCCTCGGCGGTACGCGCCCCGCTTCCGCCCCCCTGGGGTGGGGCGGGGCGCGTCCGCGCGCGGTGGGTAGGCTCGCCCGCTGTACGGATCCGAAAGGCGGGAGCGGACGGTGGCGGTGCAGACGGAGCGGTACGGCGACCCGGCGGTACGGGAGGCCGTCGCGCTACGGGTGGGCGAGGAGTGGGGGCTCGAACTGCCCGACTCCTTCTTCCGGTTCGCGGACCTCCTGGCCGCGCTCGGTCCCGTCGAGCGGCGGGCATTCGAGGATCTGGAACTCTCGCCGTACGGCGTGACGGACCTGTTCGCCGACCCGTCGGCGCTCCCCCGCGAGGGTCTCGACATCCGGGTCCACGGGCGGTACTACCGCGATCCGCCGGAGTTCCTCACCTTCCTGCACGGCGGTTCGGGTGGACTGCATTTCGGCCTCTGGTCCGACGACGGGCGCGTCTGCGACGGCGTCGCCTCGTACTACACCGACGACGGCGAAGCGATCGAGCGGCGCCACCGCACGCCGCTGGAGGCCGTACGGGACCGGATCGAGGCGGTCCACCGCGATCTCGCCGACTACGCGGCCGACGGGGACGAGGAGGAGCTCGCACGTCTTGCCGACCTGGGGCGGCTGCGGACGCTCCTGACCGGCATCGAGACCGGGGAGCGTACGGAGACGGGGCTCGCGTACTCCACGGCGTACGGGTACCGGCGGGCGCCGGTCGACGCCACCCGGATCACGACCATGGACGGCGCCGGGGCCCTGGTCTCCGGGGCGACGGCGCTCGACCGTCCCCCGCTGGGCGCGGCCGACGACCACCGCTTCGGCACCTTCATGGAGAAGCTCTTCGAGGACGCCGAGGCGGTGCGGGCGGCACGCGACGAGGCCCTTGCGCGGGCGGCGGCGGGCGATCCGGCCGAGGCGCTGGTGCTCGGCCGCGACCTGCACCGGGCCTCGTACGGCAGGGCGGAGCACGAGGCGTACGCCGCCGAGCTGCTGGCCGTGGCCTACCGCGAGCTCGGCCGCCCGGCGCTCGCGGGAGTCGCGGCGGCCCATCACCTCCACCGGGCGCTGCCGAACGTGGACGTGCTGCGGGCGGCGCGCTGAGGCCCGGGAGGGGCGGGAGCGGCGCGGGGCGGAGTGCGGGCGGGAGGAGCGGGGAGGAGCTGAGCCCCGGGAGGAGCGGCGAGCGCGGAGGAGCTGAGCCCCGGGAGGAGCGGCGAGCGCGGAGGAGCTGAGCCCGAGGCCGAGAGGGCGAGAGCTGAGAGCGCTTTCGCCATCCGCCCTCGCCCGCCCCACCAGGCGTTACCCTCGACGCTGTCAGCACCGTCGCAGCACCGTGCCCGTGGGGAGCCAGCCTTGAGCGAAACGACGTCCGGGACGCGCCCGACCCTGGAAGCCGTCGCCGCGCGCGCCGGGGTGTCCCGGGCGACGGTGTCCCGTGTCGTCAACGGCGGTGCCGGGGTCCGCGACGCGCTCGCGGAGAAGGTGCGCGAGGCCGTCGAGGAGCTCGGCTACGTCCCCAACCACGCGGCGCGCACCCTGGTGACCCGGCGCAACGGCGCCGTCGCCGTGATCATCGCCGAGCCCGAGTTCCGGATCTTCTCCGACCCGTTCTTCGAGCAGCAGGTGCGCGGGATCAGCCGCGAACTGACCGCTTTCGACGCGCAGTTGGTCCTGCTGTGGGTGGAGGGCCCGGGCGACCACGAGCGGATCGCGCGGTACCTCGGCGGCGGGCACGTCGACGGGGCGCTCGCCTTCTCGCTCCACAACGACGACCAGCTCCCGGAGATCGTCCGGCGCGCCCAGGTGCCGACGGTCTTCGGTGGGCGGCCCGGGTGGACGGGGCCCGCGGGCGACCCACCGGTGCCGTACGTCGACTGCGACAACAGGGGCGGGGCGCGGGCCGCCGTGCGCCATCTGCGCTCGCTCGGGCGCCGGAACATCGCGCACATCACCGGCCCCGGCGACCAGACCTCCTCGCTGGACCGGCTCGACGGATACCGTGACGAACTGCCGGATGCCGGGCCTGAGCTGGTGGCCGAGGGGGCGTTCACGGAGGAGAGCGGGGCTCGCGCGATGACCGAACTCCTGCGCCGCCGCCCCGATCTGGACGCCGTCTTCGCCGCCAACGACCTGATGGCCTCGGGCGCGCTGCGCACCCTGCGCGAGCACGGCCGGCGGGTCCCTGAGGACGTGGCGCTCGTCGGCTTCGACGACATGCTCCAAGTGGCCGAGGCGACCGACCCCCCGCTCACGACGGTCCGTCAGGACATCGAGGGAATGGGCCGGTTGATGGTGCGGCTCCTCATGGGCACCCTCGACGGCGCGGGTGTGCCCGAGCCCGTGATCACGGCCACCGAACTGGTCCGCCGGGCCTCCGCCTGACCCTTCTCCCCGCCCGGATTCGCCGCGTACGGTTCCTGAAGCGCACGGACAAGTACCGGCGTAGGCCGAGCTGTTACGCGTTCGACTCTTGACGGGAACCTCGACCGGGAGGCACGCTCCAGACGCATTCCTGAGAGCGCTCTCAACCGGAGGCTTCCCATGCGCACTGCCCGAGCCGCCAGAACGACCGCCGCCGTACGGATCGGCGCGGTCGTCCTCAGCGGGGCCCTGCTCGCCGCCTGCGGATCCGGCGGATCCGACGGCACGTCCGACAGCGCGGGCGGAAAGGTCACGATCACCGTCGACCTCTTCGGCTCGTTCGGCTACAAGGAGGCCGGGCTCTACGCCGCGTACGAGAAGCTCCACCCCGGCGTGACGATCAAGCAGTCCGACACCGAGGACGAGCAGGACTACTGGAAGTCGCTCCAGACCCGCCTTGCCGGCGGGGGCGGGCTGGCCGACGTCCAGGGCATCGAGGTCGGCCGGATCGCGTCCGTCACCCAGCAGCAGTCGGACAAGTTCGAGGACCTGACGAAGTACGGCGCGGACGCGCTGAAGGGCGAGTTCGCCGACGCCAAGTGGTCCGCCGCGACCACCAAGGACGGCAAGGTCCTCGGCCTCGGCACGGACGTCGGCCCGGAGGCGATGTGCTACCGCACCGACCTCTTCAAGCAGGCCGGACTCCCCACGGACCGGACCGAGTTGGCGCAGAAGTGGTCCACCTGGGACGGCTACCTGGAGCTCGGCAAGCAGTACAAGGCCAAGGCCCCGGCCAAGAGCGCCTGGGTGGACAGCGTCGGCAGCCTCTACGCGGTCATGATCGGCCAGGAGAAGGAGCGGTACTACGACGCTTCGGGCAAGCTCATCTACGCCGAGAGCCCCGCCGTGAAGACCGCGTGGGACGCCTCGACGAAGGCCGCGCAGGAGGGGCTGAGCGCCAAGCTCGACCAGTGGTCCCCGCAGTGGAACCAGGCCTTCTCCACCGGCTCCTTCGCGACGCTCCCCTGCCCGGCGTGGATGCTCGGCTACATCAAGGGCCAGGCCGGTGACGCTGGCAAGGGCAAGTGGGACATCGCCAAGCTGCCCGGCGGCGCCGGGAACTGGGGCGGTTCCTACCTCTCCGTACCGCGCGCGGCGAAGCACAAGAAGGAGGCGTACGAGCTGATCAAGTGGCTCACCGCCCCCGAGCAGCAGTCCACGCTCTTCCAGAAGCAGGGCAACTTCCCGTCCTCGACCGGCGCCATCTCCAAGGTCGCGACCGCGACGGACCCGTACTTCTCCGGTGCGCCGATAGGGCAGATCTTCGGAGACGCGGCCAAGGCCGCCCCGGTGCAGGTGCTCGGCGTGCACGACAAGAACGTCGCCGACCAGATCACCAACGCGCTGAGCGAGGTCGAGCGCAAGGGCACGGCGCCGGACAAGGCGTGGTCCAACGCGCAGAAGGGTGTCGACAACGCCGTCGGCTGACGCCCGGGGCGGGGTCCGGTCTGCCGGTCCCCGCCCCCCGCTATGGGGTCCACCCCCGCACACCCGCTCATCCGACCCGAAGGGCCGCACCGTGACCCTGACCGCCTCCGGGCCGACGGCGGCGCCCGTCCCGCCGTCGTCGGCCCGGTCCTCCGGACCGGCGCGCCGCCGCAGACGGTCCGCGCTCGTCCCGTACGCCTACATCGCCCCGTTCTTCACCCTGTTCGCGGCCTTCGGCCTCTTCCCGCTGCTCTACACCGCCTTCGTCTCGCTCTACCGCGTCGAGCTGCAGACCCCCGGCGACATGGAGTGGCGCGGCTTCGGCAACTACACCGCGCTGCTCACCGACGAGTTCTTCTGGACCGCGCTGGGCAACACGTTCACCATCGGGGTCCTGTCGACCGTGCCGCAGCTCGCCATGGCGCTCGGCCTCGCCCATCTGCTCAACTACAAGCTCCGTGGCCGGACGTTCTTCCGTACGGCGATGCTGCTGCCCTACGCCACCTCCGTCGCCGCCGCCACGCTCGTCTTCGCCCAGCTCTTCGGGCGGGACTTCGGGCTCGTCAACTACGCGCTCTCGCTGGTCGGTTTCGGTCCTGTGGACTGGCAGAACAGCACGTTCGCCTCGCAGATCGCCGTCTCCTCGATCGTCGTCTGGCGTTGGACGGGGTACAACGCCCTGATCTACCTCGCCGGCATGCAGTCCATCCCCTCCGAGCTGTACGAGGCCGCGGAGATGGACGGGGCCTCCCGCTGGCGGCAGTTCGTCCACGTCACGCTGCCCGGACTGCGGCCCACGATCGTCTTCACCACGGTCGTCTCGACGATCGGCGCGACCCAACTCTTCGGTGAGCCACTGCTCTTCGAGGGATCGATCTCGGGCGGCATCTCGCACCAGTACCAGACGCTCGGGCTCTATCTGTACGAGCAGGGCTGGGGCTTCTTCCATCTCGGCCGCGCCGCCGCCATCGCCTGGCTGATGTTCCTGCTGATTCTCGTCCTCGTCGGGGTCAACGCCCTGATCGTGCGGCGCCGTTCGCGGAAGGAGGGCCGCGCGTGACCACGCGTGTCGCCGGCCGTACGGGGCGCGGGGGCCGGATCACGTACGCGATCCTGATCCTCGCCGTCCTCGTCTCGGCCTTCCCGTTCTACTGGACGATCGTCGCCGCCAGCCGCTCCAACGCCGATCTCGCACAGGTGCCGCCGACGCTGCTGCCCGGCCCCAACCTCTTCCGCAACTTCGAGGCGGTGATGGAGGAGGCGGACATCGGGAAGGCCCTGGTCAACTCGTTCATCGTCTCCGGGTCCATCACCGTCGGCACGGTGCTCTGCTGCACCCTGGCCGGCTTCGCCTTCGCCAAGCTGCGGTTCCGGGGCCGGGGCGCGCTGCTCGCCCTCACGGTCGGCACGATGATGATCCCGCCGCAGCTCGGGGTGATCCCGCTCTTCATGCTGATCGCCGAACTGGGCTGGGTGAACCAGCTGCAGTCGGTGATCCTGCCGGGTCTCGTCTCGGCCTTCGGGGTGTTCTTCATGCGCCAGTACCTGGTGCAGTCGCTCCCGGACGAGCTCATCGAGGCGGCCCGGGTCGACGGGGCCTCCTCGGCGCGGATCTTCTGGTCGATCGTGGTGCCCGTGGCCAGGCCCGGCATGGCGGTGCTCGGGCTGCTCACCTTCATGGCCGCCTGGAACGACTTCTTCTGGCCGATCATCGCGCTGTCCTCGCAGGAGCCGACCGTGCAGGTCGCCCTCCGCCAGCTCGGCGGCGGATACGTCCACGACCAGTCCGTGATCATGGCGGGCACCCTGCTCGGCACGCTGCCCGTGCTGCTCGTCTTCGGCCTGCTCGGCCGGCAGATCGTCGGCGGCATCATGCAGGGCGCCGTCAAGGGCTGAGTCCGTGGTCGACCGTACCCTCTCCCTCTCACAGGAGTTCTCCCTCCATGAACGCTCTCTTCCCTGACGGCTTCCGCTGGGGCACGGCCACCGCCGCCTACCAGATCGAGGGGGCCGCCGCCGAGGACGGCCGCACCCCCTCCATCTGGGACACCTTCAGCCGTACCCCGGGCAAGGTACGCAACGGCGACACCGGTGACATCGCCGCCGACCACTACCACCGCGTGCGCGAGGACGTGGCCCTGATGAAGGAGCTGGGCCTCACGGACTACCGCTTCTCCCTCTCCTGGTCCCGGGTCCAGCCGACCGGACGCGGCCCGGCCGTCCAGAAGGGCCTCGACTTCTACCGCGGCCTGGCCGACGAGCTGCTGGAAGCCGGGATCCGGCCGGTCGCCACGCTGTACCACTGGGACCTGCCCCAGGAGCTTGAGGACGCGGGCGGCTGGCCGGAACGGGTGACGGCGGAACGCTTCGCCGAGTACGCGGCGATCGCCGCCGAGGCGCTCGGCGACCGGATCGCCACCTGGACGACCCTCAACGAGCCCTGGTGCGCGGCCTTCCTCGGCTACGGCTCCGGGGTGCACGCCCCGGGCCGTACGGACGACGCGGCCGCCCTGCGCGCCGCCCACCATCTCAATCTGGCCCACGGCCTGGCCGCCCGGGCGCTGCGCGCGGCCGTGCCCGCCTCCGCGGAACTCTCGCTGACCCTCAACCTGCACGCGATCAGGGCGCTGTCGGACTCCCCCGAGGACAAGGACGCGGCCCGCCGGATCGACGCCGTCGGCAACCGGATCTTCCTCGACCCGGTCTTCCACGGCCGCCTCCCGGCCGATCTGGTCGAGGACACGGCGCGGATCACGGACTGGTCCTTCGTCCGGGACGGCGATCTGGAGGTGACCTCCACGCCGATCGACTCGCTCGGCATCAACTACTACGCGCCCACCGTCGTCGGCGCCGGCGTCTCGGAGTCCCCGTCGCCCTGGCCGGGCGCGCCGGACCGGGTGCGGTTCGAGCCCGCGCCGGGGCCGCGTACGGCGATGGACTGGCCGGTGGACGCGGACGGCCTGTACGAGCTGCTGGTCCGGCTGCGCGACGAGCTGCCCGAGGTACCTCTGGTGATCACCGAGAACGGCGCCGCGTACGACGACTACGCCGACCCGGAGGGCGGGGTCCACGACCCCGAGCGGGTGGCGTACCTCGACGCCCACCTGGCGGCCGCGCACCGCGCGCTCGCCGACGGCGTCGATCTGCGCGGCTACTTCCTCTGGTCGCTCCTGGACAACTTCGAGTGGGCCTACGGCTACGGCAAGCGGTTCGGGATCGTCCATGTGGACTTCCCGAGCCAGCGCCGTACGCCGAAGGACAGCGCGCGCTGGTACGCCGAGGTGATCAGGCGCGGCGGTCTGTCGCGCTGAGCCCGGTCCCGCGCGCTGCGAGTCTGGCCTCGCGGCGGGCGTTCCGCGCGAGGGGCAGGTAGCGCAGTCGTTCGGGGAGTACGGGCACCACGGCCCGTACGACCCGGGCGAAGCGGCGGAGCCGGCGCTCCTGCTCGTCGGTCCACTCCAGGCCGAGGGCCTCGCGGGCGTCCGCGGGCATCAGGCCCACGGTGACGAAGGCGCGGAAGCGGGCGAGGCGGGGAAGGATCACCGGCCAGACCGCTCGGAGCAGCAGCCGCAGGAGCAGGGGGCCCCGGTCGGGCGGCGGGACGGGCTGGTCGGTGGCGACCAGCTCGCGCAGCACGACGGTGGCCTCCAGCTCGCCGAGCATCTTGCGGTAGTACGGCCAGAACTCCTCGACCGTCTGGGGCATGTCCCGGTCGTGGATGCCGAGGATGCGGCCGACCTGGAGCCACTCGGCGTACAGCTGCCGTTCCTGGGCCTCGCTGAGCGGCCGGTGGAGCAGGCTCAGGCCGCGCTGGTAGACGGGGAAGCCGGTGGCGTGCACCCAGGCGTAGTGGGACGGGGTGAGCGCGTGATAGCGGCGGCCGTGGGCGTCGATCCCCTGGATGTCCCGGTGGAGCCTGCGGAGCCGGCGCCCCTCCTCGACCGCGGCCTCGCCGCCGTACACCCAGAGCTGTACGGAGCGCAGTGAGCGCTCGCCCCGGCCCCAGGGGTCGGTGCGGAAGACGGAGTGCTCGTCGACGCCCGCGCCGACGGCGGGGTGGGCGACCTGGAGGGCCAGGGCGGAGGGCAGCATGAGGAGCCCCCGGACGTCCCCTGCGACGCTCCAGAGGACGCCTCCGACGGGAGGCGGCTGGGGCGGGCGCGGCTCGGTCATGCGGGTGTTCTCCTCACGTTCTCAGCCTGCCCCGTTCCAGACCTTTCCGACAATGAGGGCAAGAGTCGGGGCCGCGTCCCGGGCATCGGCCCGGGGCACGGCCCCGATCTCGGTACTGCGTGGTGCGCGGTGCGCGTCAGCCGCGGTCGGCGCCGACCGGCTCGCCGACGATGCGGCCGGCCAGGGCGCGGGCCCAGGCCTCGACGTCCTGGTTGAGCTCGCGCTCGGCGGCGTCGCGCTCGGCGGCGATGCGCTCGGCACCGGCGGCGAGGATCGCCTCGCGCTCGCGGACGCCCTCGGCACGGGCGGCGGCGATGGCGGCCGCGCCCTCCTCGGTGGCCTGCGAGCGGATGCGGGCGGCCTCGTGGCGGGCCTCGGCCAGCTCGGCCTCGTACTGCTCACGGATCTGCGTGGCCTCGGCGCGCAGGTCCTCGGCGCGCCCGGTGCCACCCGCGATGGCGTCCTCGCGCTGGGCGAGGGTACGGCTGATCTTCGGCAGGATGCCCTTCGCCAGGATCAGGAAGGTCAGGGCGAACAGCACCACGCCAAGGATGAGCTCAGCCGTGACGGGGTTGAGCGGACCGAGGTCCATGTCGAAGATCGTCGAATTCTGCGCGAGGGTCATGCGCGCATCTTACCTGGTCGAAGAAGCGACAATTCCGGCATCAGGAGGAGAGTTGACGGCAGAGTTGGCATGTTCGTGCCGGGCTCGCAAGATTCCCGGCATCCAACGGCTACCGGAAGGTAACTAGGGCTGATTGCATGTGCGTCGCTGGACGAACCCCCACCCAGAATCGGGAGATCCTGTGTCGCCGCTCGCCCCGCTCCACCGTAGATTCCTCGGCGCCGCCGTGTCCGGCGCGCTCGCCGCCGCGACCCTGGCCGCGACCGCCCCCACGGCGTCCGCCGCCGAGACGCCCCGCCTGAAGGTGCTCTCGTACAACGCCTTCCTCTTCAGCAAGACGCTCTACCCCAACTGGGGCCAGGACCACCGGGCCAAGGCGATACCCGCCGCGTCCTTCTACCAGGGCCAGGACGTGGTCGTGGTCCAGGAGGCGTTCGACAACTCCTCCTCGGACGCGCTCAAGGCGAACTCGTCCGCCCAGTACCCGTACCAGACCCCGGTCATGGGCCGCAGCAAGACCGGCTGGGACGCCACGAGCGGGGCGTACTCCGCCACGACGCCCGAGGACGGCGGCGTGACGATCCTCAGCAAGTGGCCGATCGTCCGCAAGGAGCAGTACGTCTACAAGGACGCCTGCGGCGCGGACTGGTACTCGAACAAGGGCTTCGTCTACACCGTCCTCAACGTGAACGGCACCAAGGTCCACGTCGTCGGCACGCACGCCCAGTCCACGGACCCGGGCTGCTCGGCGGGCGAGGCGGCGCAGATGCGCAGCCGCCAGTTCAAGGCGATGGACGCCTTCCTCGACGGCAAGAACATCCCGGCGAACGAGCAGGTCATCGTGGCCGGCGACATGAACGTCGACTCGCGGACCGCCGAGTACGGCACGATGCTCGCCGACGCGGGCCTGGTGGGCGCGGACGCCCGCACCGGCCACGCGTACTCCTTCGACACCGAGCTCAACTCGATCGCCTCCGAGCGCTACCCGGACGACCCGCGCGAGGACCTCGACCACGTCCTCCACCGCTCGGGCCACGCGCGCCCGGCGAACTGGACGAACAACGTGGTCCTGGAGAAGAGCGCGCCCTGGACGGTCTCCAGCTGGGGCACGCAGTACACGTACACGAACCTCTCGGACCACTACCCGGTGACAGCGTACTGACCGTACGGACCGGCCTGATCCGAACAGTGCGGCCGGGTCTCGAGGACGAACCGTCCTCGAGACCCTGCCGCCGTAAACTGACCGCCATGGCATGCCGCATCAGTGAGCTCATCCTCAACTGCGCCGACCCCGAGCGGCTCGCCGCCTTCTGGACCGAGGTGCTCGGCTACGTCGAGATCGGCCGTGAGGACGACGGAAGCATCGAGATCGGGCCGCCCGACGTCGGCTTCGGCGGTGCGCGGCCCACCCTCGTCCTCAGCCCCAGCAGCGATCCCAGGACCGGGCCGCTCCGCCTGCACATCGACGTCAACCCCACCGACCGCGACCAGGACGCCGAACTGGAACGCCTGCTCGCACTGGGCGCCACGCCCGCCGACGTCGGCCAGACCGGCAAGGAGGCCTGGCACGTCCTGGCCGATCCGGAAGGCAACGAATTCTGCCTCCTGCGCCCCCGGATCCAGCCGGTCTGACCCCTATGGCCGGGCTGCGGTCGCGTCCGTCCCCCCGGACCACCGTCTCCTTACTCAGTACCCGGACGTACCGAAGACGCTGTAGGCCCACAGCCCCACGACACCGGCGACGCATATCAGCACCACCCACGAGCCGAGGCTCGTGTGCCGGCTCTTACGGGGCCGGGGGGCCTTACCCTCGCCCTTGGGTCTGCCCCTACCTCTGTCCTTGGCAGGACGCTCGGTTCGGGCCCGGGACGGCCGGGTCTCCGCGGCGGCGACGTCGGCGAGCAGGCGGCGGCAGACGGCGGCCAGTTCGGCCGTCCCGACGGAGAGGTCGACCACGACCTCCGAGCGGGCCGGTGCCGTGGTTCCGCCGTCCAGGAGACGGCCCGCGCGCAGCCGCGCCTGGTTCCTGCCGCCGGTCGGGGCCAGACTGATCCAGCGCTCCACGTGCTCCCCCCGGATCACGACACCACCGCCGCGCTCCCGGTACACGGTGTGTTCCCGCCACAGGACGCCGGCCAACTCCGTGGCCGTCTCCCTGAGTTCCGTGTACATGACCCTCCCCTGTCGACAAACCCCGTATTCGAACAAGCACGTGACTCTAGCGGCAGGTACACGACACAGGCCCCGCGGGTGGGCTCACGCCCCGAAGTCGTACACGGTGACGGGTATCTCCCGCGCGGTCAGCCGCTGGACGACCAACGGCTCGACGCGCGCCCACGTCCCCTGGGCACCTCTGACAAGCCCGGGTGGAGCCGATTCCTTTTACATCCGTGGTGAGACAGCAATACTGTTCCACCGAGTGAACGGCACAGCCGGTACCGGAAAGCGAGGCGTCTCAGGTGGCCACCGAGAGCGAAGATCCGTCGTTCACCGTCGACGAGTTGGCCGCCCGTGCCGGTGTCACCGTGCGGACCGTGCGGTTCTACGGGACCAAGGGGCTGCTGCCGCCGCCCGTCATCGGGGCGCGGCGGGTCGGGCACTACGGGGCCGGGCATCTGTCGCGGCTCGCGTTGATCGAGGAGCTCCAGCGGCAGGGGATGACGCTCGCCGCCATCGAGCGCTACCTGCACCAGCTGCCGCCCGACCTCAGCGAGCGGGACCTCGCCGTGCACCGGGCCCTGGTCGCCGCCTGGGCGCCCGAGTCCGCCGAGGAGATCACGCGGCGCGAGCTGGAGCGGCGTGCCGGGCGGGCGCTCGGGGACGAGGACGTCGACCGGCTGGCGGCGATGGGGGTGCTCGACAAGGGCGCCGAACCGGACGTCTTCCGGCTCGACGCCTCGCTGCTGCGGCTCGGCGTCGAACTGCTCGACGTACCCATCGCGCACGAGACGATCCTCGCCTCCCGCACCGTCCTCCTGGAGCACGCGCGCGTGGCGGCGCAGGAGTTGTCCCGGCTCTTCCGCGAGGAGGTCTGGAACCCGTACCGCGAGAGCGCCGAGGACCCGGACCACCTGGCAGCCATGAAGTCGCTCTCCGCGCACATGCAGCCGATGGTGATCCAGGCCCTCGTCACGGCCTTCCAGCGGTCCCTGAGCGAGGAGCTGCGGACCGCGTTCCGGACGGACAACCCGGACGGACAGCCCTAGGGCCTTTCGTTTGGATCAGGCCGGGTCAGGGAGCGGGGTCTGGTGCCGTGGATCGCAAGGCGGAGGAGGGAGTCAACGCGGAGCGTTGGCGACCGACGACAACGCGGCGAGGCGCGGTGCCAGGGCCCGCGAGCCCGGCATGATCCAAACGAAAGGCCCTAAGGCCTCTCGCGTGACCGCACGCCGAACCACTGCTCCGCGCCGTGCTCCTCGAACCGCTCCACCTCCGTGAAGCCCAGCTTCGCCGCGAGGCGCATCGCGCGCTCGTTGGCGGTCCGGGTGCAGAGCACCACCGGCTCGCCGGGAAGCGTGTCGGCGAGCCAGTCGAGTGCCGCCGCGCACGCCTCCGCGGCATACCCGCGCCCCCAAGCCTCCGGCAGGACCATGTAGCCGAGCTCGGCCTCTCCGGCATCCGGTCGGACGTGCCCGGGACGCTCCGCGCCGCGCCGATCGAGCGTGATCATGCCGATCATCGCTCCGTCGAGTTCGATCACGAAGAGGCCGGGGCGCCTCCCGGGCACCTCGGGCACCGCGCGTTCGAGTGCGTCGCGCGGCTGCGGGCCACCGACGTAGGTGCCCACGTCCGGCGAGGCGAACAGCTCGATGAACGCCGCACGGTCCCGGGCCTCGGACTCGCGGAGCACGAGCCGTTCGGTCCGTATCGGGGCAGGCGGCCAGGCGACTTGTCCGAGTCCGGTCATGACGGCAACCTATCGCGCTCCCGTGAGAGTGATCCGAGGAGAACGACCGGCGGGCGATGTGGGCGGCGGGCGTCCGGAACGGCCATACACTCGCTCCATGGGTCGCACGCGTTCGACGAGGCAGTGCCTGCGGCAGGCCGCGTCCGGAGTGCGTCCGGCCGTCGTCGACCCGGCCACCGCCGCCGACGTCGAGGCGCCCAGGATCCGCCGCATCGCGCTGCACGGCCACGGCTAGCGATCCTCTCCCCCGGCGCGCCGCTCTCCATGCCGTACGCCGGGCCTCTCACCGGCCGAGCCCGTCCCGCCCCGTCTGTCGCCGGGCGGTCTCCGCCCCCGCTCCACGTCACCACAGCAGCCTTCCGGCACTCGCCGGCGCTGCCGCCTGGCTGTGGCCGCACGATCGGGCCCGGCCACCTCGAAGGGATCATTGTGAAGCTGAGCGATTTGCTGGCCGGGCAGGAGCACCACGTACTCGAGGGTGACCCGCGCAGGACACTGATCACCGCGGGGACGACCTTCGACGTGGAGCGGGTGACGCCGGGCCGCCTGTTCATCGCCGTGCCCGGACACCAGGAGGGCGGGCCCGACTCCGTGGCGCCCGCGCTGGCCCGTGGAGCGGCCGCCGTGCTCGTCGACGCGACCGAACCGGAGCTGCCGCCCTCGGTGTGGCCGCCGGGCACGTGTGTCGTGCGGGTGCCGGACATCCGGAGGGCGGCCGCGATCGTGACCTCCCGCTACTTCGGCGAACCGGGGCGGCAGATGGACGTGGTGGCGATCACCGGCACCAACGGCAAGACATCGGTCTCGTACATGGTCGAGTCCGCCCTGCGGATCGCCGAGGGCGCGAAGGTGGGGGTCATCGGGACGGCCGGCAGCCGGATCGGCGACGAGCTGATCCCGATGCCACAGTCGGTGCTGACCACTCCGGAGTCGCCGGACCTGCAGTATCTCCTGGGGTGCATGCGCGACCGCGGGACCGGCAGTGTGGTCCTCGAGGCCACGTCGATGGGTCTGCTGACGCACCGGGTGGACCGTACGTTCATCGACGTCGGGGTCTTCACCAACCTGACGCAGGACCACCTCGACGACCACGGAACGATGGCGAACTACCGGGACGCCAAGCTCCGTCTCTTCCGGGGGCTGTGCCGGCGCGCGGTGGTCAACGCCGACGACCCGGTGGGCGCCGGGATCGTGGCGATGATGCCGGGCGCGGTGGTCACGTACGCCCTCGACGCACCGGCGGACTACCGGGCGACCGACCTCGTCGTCAGCGCGTCCGGCACGCGGTTCACCCTCCATCACGGCGGGCGTACGTATCCGGCGTCGATCCCGGTCCCCGGCCGGTTCTCGGTGGCCAACGCGCTCGCCACCCTGGCCGCCTGCCACGTCCTCGGACACGAGCTGGGCGCCCTCGTCTCGGCGCTCGACCTGATGCCGCCCGTCCCCGGCCGGTTCGAGCGCTTCGAGGCCCCCGGCGGTACCTCCGTGATCGTGGACTACGCCCACTCCCCGGACTCCTTGGACAAGGTCCTGACCACCATCCGGGGTTACGCGCGAGGCCGGGTGATCACCGTATTCGGCTGCGGCGGTGACCGGGACACGACGAAGCGGGCCGACATGGGGCGGATCGCCGGGGCCCACTCCGACCTGTGCGTCCTCACCTCGGACAACCCGCGCAACGAGAACCCACAGGCCATCCTGGACCAGATCGCCCCCAGCCTCGCCGCGACCGGCACACCGTTCGAGCGGATCGCCGACCGCCGCGAGGCCATCGCGTTCGCCCTGTCCGCGGCGGGACCGCGGGACACCGTCCTGATCGCCGGCAAGGGCAGCGAGCCGCACCAGATCGTCGGCGAGGAGCTGCTGCCCTTCAGCGACATGGCGACCGTGCGTGAACTCGCCCTGGAACGGACGGCCGCCTTCTCCGGCGTCCCTCGGACCGCCGCCTGATCCGTGCGGGGCGGCGGGGACCGGTGAGCCACGCTCACCGGCCCCCGCCCGCCCCGCACCGCGCCGTGCCGGGCGGCGGCCGCGACGAACCGCGCCGTACCGGGCGGCAACCGCGACGACCGGTGCCCCGACGAAGAGACCCCCGCTAGTCCGTGAACACCTCGCCCCGCTCCGCCTTCTCCACCAGCAGCGCCGGCGGCTGGAAGCGGTCGCCGTACTTTTCCGCCAGCTCACGCGCGCGTGCCACGAAACCGGGCAGCCCGCCCTCGTAACCGTTGATGTACTGGAGCACGCCACCGGTCCACGCCGGGAAGCCGATGCCCATGATGGAGCCGATGTTGGCGTCGGCGACCGAGGTCAGGACGTTCTCCTCCAGGCAGCGGACCGAGTCCAGCGCCTCGGAGAAGAGCATCCGCTCCTTCATGTCCTCGAAGGGGATCTCCACGTCCGCGCGCGTGAAGTGCTCACGCAGCCCCGGCCAGAGGCCGAGCCGCTTGCCGCTCTCGTCGTACGCGTAGAAGCCCGCGCCGCCGCTGCGTCCCGTACGCCCGAACTCGTCGACCATCCGGTCGATGACCGCGTCCGAGGGGTGCCCGGCCCAGGTGCCGCCGGCCTCCTCGATCGCGCGCCGCGTCTCGTTGCGGATCTTCCGGGGCAGCGTGAGGGTCAGCTCGTCCATCAGGGAGAGCACCTTGGCCGGGTAGCCGGCCTGCGCCGCCGCCTGCTCGACGGAGGCCGGTTCGACGCCCTCGCCGACCATCGCGACGCCCTCGTTGATGAACTGGCCGATCACCCGGGAGGTGAAGAAGCCGCGCGAGTCGTTGACGACGATCGGGGTCTTCTTGATCTGGCGTACCAGGTCGAAGGCGCGCGCCAGCGCCTCGTCGCCGGTGCGCTCGCCCTTGATGATCTCCACCAGCGGCATCTTGTCGACCGGCGAGAAGAAGTGCAGACCGA
Source organism: Streptomyces sp. NPDC048370 (assembly GCF_043200825.1). Classification (NCBI taxonomy): domain Bacteria; kingdom Bacillati; phylum Actinomycetota; class Actinomycetes; order Kitasatosporales; family Streptomycetaceae; genus Streptomyces; species Streptomyces sp. NPDC048370. The sequence continues at coordinate 748,574 of NZ_JBICYI010000001.1, forward strand.
TGAAGTCCTCGGGGCGGGAGACCCCCTCGGCGAGCACCGTGATGGGCAGCGTCGAGGTGTTGGAGCAGAGCAGCGCGTCCGGCTCGACGACGTCCTGGATCTCCTCGAAGACCTTGTGCTTGAGCGCGGTGTCCTCGAAGACGGCCTCGATCACGGCGTCGCAGCCCGCCAGACCGGCGGGGTCGGCGGTCGGGGTGATCCGGGCGAGGAGTTCGTCCGCCTTCGCCCGGGTGGTGCGGCCCCGGGAGACGGCCTTGGCGCAGAGCTTCTCCGAGTAGGCCTTGCCCTTGGCCGCCGCCTCCGCGGTGACGTCCTTGAGGACGACCTCGATCCCCGCGCGGGCGCAGGAGTACGCGATCCCGGCGCCCATCATGCCCGCGCCGAGGACGGCGACCTTGCGGACAGGGCGCGGCTCGACGCCCTGGGGACGGTTGGCGCCGGAGTTGACGGCCTGGAGGTCGAAGAAGAAGGCCTGGATCATGTTCTTCGCCGTCTGGCCGGTGACCAGCTCGGTGAAGTAGCGGGCCTCGATGGTCAGCGCGGTCTCGAAGTCGACCTGCGAGCCCTCGACGGCGCAGGCGAGGATGTTGCGCGGGGCCGGGTAGGGCGCGCCGCCCAGCTGCTTCTTCAGGTTGGCGGGGAAGGCCGGCAGGTTGGCGGCGAACCGCGGGTTCGACGGGGTGCCGCCGGGGATCTTGTACCCCTTGACGTCCCAGGGCTGCTGCGACTCGGGGTGCGCGTCGATGAAGGCGCGCGCCTGCGCGAGCATCTCCTCCGGCGTGGCGACCACCGCGTGGACCAGCCCGTTCTCCAGCGCCCGCTGCGGGGAGTACTGGGTGCCCTGGAGCAGCACCTTCAGGAGGGCGTCGGCGATGCCCATGAGGCGTACGGTACGGGTGACGCCGCCGCCCGCCGGGAGGAGGCCGAGGGTGACCTCGGGCAGGCCGATCTTGGAGCCGGGCGCGTCGAGCGCGATCCGGTGGTGCGAGGCGAGGGCGATCTCGTAACCGCCGCCGAGCGCCGCCCCGTTGATGGCGGCGACGACGGGCTTGCCGAGGGTCTCGATGCGGCGCAGTGAGCGCTTGATCTCGGTGCCGGTGTCGAAGGCGAGCCGGGCGTCCTCCGGCCGCAGCCGGACCATCTCCTTGAGGTCGCCGCCCGCGAAGAAGGTCTTCTTCGCGGAGGTGTAGATGATGCCGCGGATGGAGTCCTTCTCGGCCTCCGCGCGGTCGGCGATGGCCTTGATGGAGTCCTTGAACGCCTGGTTCATGGTGTTCGCGGACTGGTCGGGGTCGTCGAGGACGAGGGTGACGACGCCGGTCTCGTCCTGCTCCCAGCGGATGGTGGTGCTCTGGCTGCTCATTGCTGCTTCTCCGTAAGGCTGCTGAAGGCCGGTGAAGGCTCGTGGAGGCTGGGGACGGACGGTCAGACGCGCTCGACGATCGTGGCGATGCCCATGCCGCCGCCGACGCACAGCGTGGCCAGGCCGTAGCGCTTGTCCTGGCGCTCCAGCTCGTCGACGAGGGTGCCGAGGATCATCGCGCCGGTCGCGCCGAGCGGGTGGCCGAGGGCGATCGCGCCGCCGTTGACGTTGACCTTGTCCAGGCTGATGCCCATGTCCTTGACGAAGCGGAGCACGACACCCGCGAAGGCCTCGTTGATCTCGACCAGGTCGATGTCGTCCATCGTCAGGCCTGCCTTGGCGAGCGCCTTGCGGGTCGCGGGGGCGGGTCCGGTGAGCATGATCGTGGGCTCGGAGCCGGAGACGGCAGCGGCGACGATCCGGGCGCGCGGGGTCAGGCCGTACCGCTCGCCGACCGCCTTCGAGCCGATGGCGACGAGCGAGGCGCCGTCGACGATGCCGGAGGAGTTGCCGGCGTGGTGGACGTGGTCGATCTTCTCCACCCAGTGGTACTTCTGCAGCGCGACGGCGTCGAAGCCGCCCATGTCGCCGATGGCGGCGAAGGAGGGCTTGAGGGCGGCGAGCGAGTCGGCGGTGGTGCCGGGGCGCATGTGCTCGTCGTGGTCGAGGACGACGAGGCCGCTGTGCCGGTCCTTGACGGGGACGACGGAGCGGTCGAAGCGGCCGTCCTTCCAGGCGGCCGCGGCCCGCTCCTGGGAGAGCGCGGCGTACTCGTCGACGTCGCGGCGCGAGAAGCCCTCGATGGTGGCGATGAGGTCGGCGCCGATGCCCTGGGGCACGAAGCCGGTCTCGAAGTTGGTCATCGGGTCGGCGAACCAGGCGCCGCCGTCGGAGGCCATCGGGACGCGCGACATGGACTCGACGCCACCGGCGAGGACGAGGTCCTCCCAGCCCGAACGGACCTTCATCGCGGCCATGTTGACGGCTTCGAGGCCGGAGGCACAGAAGCGGTTCTCCTGGACGCCCGCGACGGTGTCGGGCAGGCCGGCGGCGATGGCGGCGATCCGGGCGATGTCGGAGCCCTGGTCGCCGACCGGGCCGACGACGCCGAGGACGATGTCGTCGATCGCGGCCGGGTCGAGTCCGGGGAAGCGGTCACGGAGTTCGTGGATGAGTCCGACGACCAGGTCGATGGGCTTGGTGCCGTGCAGGGCCCCGTTGGCCTTGCCCCGACCGCGCGGGGTGCGGATCGCGTCGTACACGTACGCTTCGGTGCTCACGAGAAGCCTTTCAACGATTTCAGCGATTCAACGAATTCAACGAATTCAACGAATTCAACGATGAGGGTGGAGAGGGACGGGCTAGCCCAGCAGGGAACGTCCGATGATCTCCTTCATGATCTCGGTCGTTCCGCCGTAGATGGTCTGGATACGGCCGTCCGTGAACGCCCTGGCGACCGGGAATTCCGCCATGTAGCCGTACCCGCCGTGGAGTTGGAGGCAGCGGTCCGCGACCCGCTTCTGCAGCTCGGTCGCCCACCACTTCGCCATCGAGGCGTGGACGGCGTCCAGTTCCCCGTTCGAGTGATCGACGATGCACCGGTCGAGGAACGTACGGGTGACGGCGCACTCGGTCGCCATCTCGGCGATCTCGAAGCGGATGTGCTGGAGCTTGGACAGCGGGCGCCCGAAGGCCTCCCGTTCCTTCACGTACCGGGTGGTGATCTCCAGGAGGTGTTCGGCGGCGGCGATGCCGGCCACGGCGATGGCCATCCGCTCCTGGGCGAGGTTGGTCATGAGGTGGACGAAGGCGCCGTTGAGCTCGCCGAGGAGGTTCTCCTTGGGGACACGGACGTCGTGGAAGAAGAGTTCGGCGGTGTCCTGCGACTTCTGGCCGATCTTGTCGAGATTCCGGCCGCGCTCGAAGCCTTCCGTGCCCCGCTCGACGACCAGCAGTGAGAGCCCGTGCGCCCCGCCCTCGGGCGTCGTCCGCGCGACCACGATCACCAGGTCGGCGAGGATGCCGTTGGAGATGAAGGTCTTGGAACCGTTCAGCACCCAGTGGTCGCCCCGGTCCTCCGCGCTCGTCCTGATCCCCTGGAGGTCGGAGCCGGCGCCGGGCTCGGTCATCGCGATGGCGGTGATCAGCTCGCCCGTGCAGAAGCCGGGCAGCCAGCGGCGCTTCTGCTCCTCGGTGGCGAGCGAGGTGAGGTAGGGGCCGATGATGTCGTTGTGCAGGCCGAGCGCCATGCCGGGCGCGCCGGCCCGGGTGAACTCCTCCGCGAGGACGGCGCTGTAGCGGAAGTCGGGGTTGCCGCCGCCTCCGTACTCCTCGTCCACGGCGAGGCCGAGCAGCCCCTGACGCCCGGCCGCGCGCCAGGCCTCGCGCGCGACGATGCCGTCCTTCTCCCACTGCTCGTAGTGGGGCAGCACCTCCTTGGCGAGGAAGGTGCGGACGGTCGCGCGGAAGGCCTCGTGGTCGGCGGTGTAGAGCTGGCGCTTCATGCCTGCTGGCCTTTCAGGGAGGGGACGGCCCAGTCGCGGGCGATCTCGTCGGTGTCGGCGCCGGGCAGCGCGGGTCCTGTCCGGACGGTGCCGGGGGTTGCGGAGAAGCGGGGCGCGGGGGCCGGCTGGGTGAGGCCGCCGTGCTCGACGAAGGTGGAGCGGGCGGCGAGGTGTGGGTGGGTGGGGGCCTCACGGAGCGAGAGGACCGGTGCCACGCAGGCGTCGGTCCCCTCGAAGACGGCGGTCCACTCCTCGCGCGTACGGGTGCGGAAGCGCTCGGCGACGGCGGTACGGAGTTCGGCCCAGCGCCCGAAGTCCCGACGGGCCGGGGCGACGTCCTCGATGCCGAGGAGCCGGACGAACTCGTCGTAGAACTGCTGCTCCAGTGCGCCGACGGCCATGTACCGGCCGTCCGCGGTCTCGTACGTGCCGTAGAAGGGGCAGCCGCCGTCCAGCAGGTTCACGCCGCGCCGGTCCTGCCAGCCGCCGGCCGCGAGCATGCCGTGGATCATGGTGGCGAGGTGCGCGGCGCCGTCCACGATGGCCGCGTCGACGACCTGGCCCTCGCCGTGCGCGCGGGCGTGCTGGAGCGCGGCGAGGACGCCGACGACGAGGTAGAGGGAGCCGCCCGCGTAGTCGCCGACGAGGTTGGCGGGGACGGTGGGCGGGCCGTCCGGGTCGGGACCGATCATGCCGAGGGTGCCGGTGATCGCGAGGTACGCGATGTCGTGTCCGGCGGTCGCGGCGAGCGGCCCGTCCTGGCCCCAACCGGTCATCCGGCCGTAGACGAGCTTCGGGTTGCGGGCGAGGCAGGCGTCGGGGCCGACGCCGAGGCGTTCGGCGACTCCGGGCCGGTAGCCCTCGATCAGGATGTCGGCCCGCTCGACCAGGTCGAGGACGGTCGCGGGACCGCCGTCGGCCTTGAGGTCGACGAGGGCGGAGCGCTTGTTGCGGTTGGTGAGGTCACGCGCGGGGTCGATGCCGAGTCCCGGCCCGCCCGGCCTGTCGACGCGTACGACATCGGCGCCGAGGTCGGCGAGGAGCATGGCCGCGAACGGGCCGGGCCCGATCCCCGCCAGCTCCACCACCCGTACCCCGGAGAGCGGCCCGTCCGAGGTGGTGCGGTGCGTCGCCGTCGTCGCCGCCATCGAGCCCCCAGCTATGTGTGACACCAATGATGTAACACCGGTGATGCTAGGAACGTGTTCCACTCCGCACAAGACCCCTGGCCGAGCAAGCGCTTGGAATTTCGCCGCTGAGCCTGCCAGGGCCTGACCTGCGCCGGATAGGGTCCGCCGGGCCCGAGCTGGTGCGGGACGCCTTCGCCGGGCTGCAGGCCACGCTCAACGACAGCTGCGCCGCCGACTGCGCGTACTTCCTGGGCCGCGTCCACGAGGAGCTCGACGGGCTCGACCACCAGACCCTGCTGATCTCCACCCGGGACCGGATCAACACCTGGATGCGGGGCCACCCCGACGACTACCGCTGACGGACCCCGACGGAGCTACCGCTAGGCTCCGCGCTCGCAGGGAAGCAGGGAAAGTCGCAGGGAAGCCGCATAGGGGAAGGCGAGGGGCCGCATGGAGAGCGGGAACGGTGTGGGGCGGGACACGGCGGAGCGGGCGTACGACGTCGTGCTCTTCGGGGCGACGGGGTTCGTCGGCGAGCTCACCGCGGAGTATCTGGCCGAGCACGCGCCGCCCGGGTTCCGGTGGGCGCTCGCCGGGCGCAGCCGCGCCAAACTGACCGCGCTGCGGGAACGGCTCGCGGCACGGTGGCCCCGGTGCGCCGAGCTGCCGCTCGCCGTCGCGGACTCCACCGACGCGGCCGCGATGCGCGAACTGGCCGCGTCCACGCGGGTGGTGGCCACCACGGTCGGTCCGTACGTCTGGTACGGCGAGAGTCTCGTGGCGGCGTGCGCGGAGAGCGGCACGGACTACGTGGACCTCACCGGCGAGCCGGAGTTCGTCGACGAGATGTACGTACGCCACGACGCGCGCGCCCGGGAGACGGGCGCACGGATCGTGCACGCGTGCGGCTTCGACTCCGTACCGCACGACCTGGGCGTCTACTTCACCGTCCAGCAGCTGCCGAAGGACGTGCCGCTGCGGATCGACGGCTTCGTGCGCGCCGGCGCCATCTTCTCGGGGGGCACGTTCGCGTCCGCCCTGACGGCGATGGGGCGCGGCCGGGAGACGATGCGCGCCGCGCGCGAACGGCGGCTGTACGAGCCCCGGTTGGTCGGCCGCAGGGCGCGCGCCCCGATCGGCGGACCGCGCTTCAGCCGGGAGACCGGCACCTGGGCGCTGCCGCTTCCGACCATCGACGCCCAGGTGGTGGCCCGTTCGGCGCGGGCCCTCGAGGCGTACGGCCCCGACTTCGTCTACCGGCACTACGCCTCGGTCAAGACGCTCCCGATGGCGCTCGGCGGCTCCGCCGTGGTCGGCTCCGGCCTTGCGGCGGCCCAACTGGCGCCCGTACGGCGCTGGCTGATGAGCCGTTACGAGGCCGGGCAGGGCCCGAGCGCGGAGCGGCGCGCGCGGAGCTGGTTCACCGTGCGCTTCGTCGGCGAGGGCGGCGGGCGGCGCGTCTTCACCGAGGTCTCGGGCGGCGACCCGGGGTACGACGAGACGGCGAAGATCCTCGCCGAGGCGGCGCTCTGTCTCGCCCTGGACGACGACCTGCCGAAGACCTCGGGACAGGTCACGTCGGCCGTCGCGATGGGCGACGCGCTGCTCGACCGGCTGCGGGCGGCCGGCATCCGCTTCCGGGTGGCGTACAAGGGCTGACGCCCGGCCGGGGTGCCGTGGACCCGGTCCCGGCCCCGGGGTGCCGTGGACCTGGCCCCGGCCCGGTGCCGTACGGCTGCCGCCGGCCCCGGGTGCCGGGGGCCTCAGTGGCGTACGAGACAGAAGGGGTGGCCGGCCGGGTCGGCGTAGGTGCGCCAGGCCCGGTCGCCGCCCCCGTCGTCGAGCAGCGAGGCCCCGAGCGCGAGCACCGCGTCATGGGCGGCCTCCAGGTCGGCGACCCGCACGTCGAGGTGGAACTGCTGCTCGGGCGCTCCCCAGACGGGCGGGCGGTGGTCTGCCACGCCCTGGAAACAGAGCACCGGCGCGCCGGAGGCGTCGTGCAGGGTGGCCCAGGCGTCGCCGAGGGCCCACTGCCCGTCGGGCCGGTTGATCTCACCGCCCAGGACCTGCTGGTAGAAGACGGCGAGCTCCATCACGTCGGTGCAGTCCAGGACGACGCACTGGAGCGTGCCGATCATGCCGACACCCAGGCGGCGACGACGTAGACCATGGCACAGACCCAGGCCAGGGCCAGGAGCCCGGCCCCGGCAAGCAGGGTGTGCATGCCACGGCCGGCGGTGCGCGGAGGTGCGGAGACGGGGGATGTCATGCGCCCCAGCCTGCCGCGCGTGATCACACCCCGCCATCCGTACGCGTACTCAGTCACGCTACTCATCCCCCACCCCGTCCGCCCCTAGGGCCTTTCGTTTGGATCATGCCGGGCTCGCGGGCCCTGGCACGCCCGCTCGCCGCGTTGTCGTCGGTCGCCAACGCTCCGCGTTGACTCCCTCCTCCGCCTTGCGATCCCACGCACCAGACCCCGCTCCCTGATCCGGCCTGATCCAAACGAAAGACCCTAGGCCGCACGGAGAGCCCGGCGGCAGAGGGAGTCGGCGTGCCGGGTCGTCTCCGGGATGCGGTAGCGCGGGGCGAGCACCAGAGTGTGGGCGCAGGCGTTGTCCAGGGAGACCCGGTGGCCGACGGAGACGAAGACGGGCTTCACCCCGGCCTGGGTGCGCAGGGCCCGACCGACCTCCTCCGTACCGGACGTACCGGACGCACCGGACGCCAGGAGGGGGCTGAAGTCGCCCCGGTTCGGGCCTGGTTGGTCGTGGTCGAAGACGAAGGGGTTCTTCGCGACGCCGATCGACGGGCGTCCGGTCAGGACGCCCAGGTGGCTCGCGAGGCCGAAGCGGCGGGGGTGGGCGAGGCCGTAGCCGTCGCAGACGAGCAGCCCGGGGTCGGCGGTCAGTCCGGCGAGCACGGCGAGGACCGTGGGTATCTCGCGGAAGGCGAGCAGCCCGGGGACGTACGGGAACGACACCCGGCCGACCGCGGTCGACTCCTCCACCACGTCGAGCGTGCGGGCGTCCAGGACGACGGCCGCGGCGGCGACGAGGTCGCGCTCGTCGTCGTAGGCCACGTCGAGGCCCGTGACATGGCCCGTACCGGGCGCGGGTCCCGGCTCGTCGAGGACGAGCCGCCCCCTCAGCTCCTCCTGGACGGCGCGGGCCGTCGTCTCGTCGGTGGGCCAGCCCTCGGGAACGTCGATGATCGTCATGATGACGGCCACCCTACGGCGCCCCTCCGTCCGACAGGCGAACGGTTTTCCCGCCGCCGACCGGCCGCCGGGTAGCCTGCCGATCATGTTCGTACTGGAATTGACCTACACGGCCCCGGTCGAGCGGGCCGACGCGCTGCTCGACGCGCACGTCGCGTGGCTCGACGCGCAGTACGCCGCCGGCGTCTTCATCGCCTCCGGGCGGAAGAACCCCCGCGACGGCGGCATCGTCCTGGCCGCCGGGGTCGGCCGCGCGGAGATCGAGAAGATCGTGGCGGCCGACCCGTTCACCGTCGAGGGCGTGTGCGCGTACCGGATCACGGAGTTCTACGCGACCAAGACGGCCGAGGCGCTCGCCCCGTACCGCGAGCGGCTCCCTTCCTAGGGCGTGTTTCGAAAGTCCCGCCTGCCTTCCGGGCAGACGGCGCTACTTTCGAAACACGCCCTAGCCCTTTCCGCGAGAGCCCTGGCCCTTCATCGTCCGCCGAGGCGGGCGATCCGGCCCTTCTCGCCCGAGGCCCAGCAGGCCCCGTCCCGCGTGCAGTCGACCGTGTCGTACGAGCCGGTGTCGACGGTCCGCCAGGTGCGGCCGCCGTCCGTCGTCAGGTCCGTGCCGGTCGGGCCGACCGCGAGCGCGGCCATGGGGGCACCTCCCATGCCGTCAAGGCTGTGGGGGAGGGAGTGCGGGAGCCAGGCGACGCCCGAGCGGTACGCGGGCGGCGGGGCGGAGGCGGCGTTCCAGCGGCGCCCGCCGTCGCCGGTGACGGCCGCCGCGTGCGGCGAGGACTGGTCGGCGCGGTAGTCGCCGCCGACGGCGATCCCGTGGGTGCGGTCGCGGAAGGCGAGCGCGAAGACACCGCGCGCCGGATCGCCCGCCGGGATCGTGGATTCCGCGGCGGTCCAGGTCAGGCCCCGGTCGCGGGAGTGCAGCACGCGCGCGGTGGCGCCGCCGCCGGTGGCCAGCCAGACGTCCCTCGGCCCGGAGGAGACCAGGCACTGGCCGCTCGCGGCGAACCCGGCCTCTCCGGGCAGCGCGGCCGGCATCCCGGCGTCGGGCAGCACCGCCCAGGAGCGGCCGCCGTCGCGCGTCGACAGGATGCGGTACTTCCCGTCGACCGGGTCGCTCATGGCGAGGCCATGGCGCTGGTCGAAGAAGGTCATGCAGTCGTAGAAGGCCCGGGGGTCGGTGTTGCGGAAGGACTCCGTCCAGGTGGCTCCGCCGTCGTCGGTCCGCAGCACCCGCGAGGCCTCGCCCTCCCCGATGGCGAGGACCACGGCCCGCCGGGCGTCGAATGCCTCGACGTCGCGCAGCTCCAGCTCCCCGGCCCCGGGCGGCGATACGTTCCGCCAGCTCCGGCCGCCGTCCGTGGTGCGGAGCACCGTCCCCTTGGAGCCCGCGGCCCACGCGGTCCTGCGGTCGACGGCCGCGAGGCCCCGGAAGCGGGCCTGCGTACCGGTCTCCGTCAGCTGCCAACCGGCACCGTACGGCCCGATCTGCGACGCACCGCCGGACGCGGCCCCGGACGCGCTGCCCGAGGCGCCCTCCGACGCGCTCTCCGACGCGCCGTGCGCCGGGACCGTCAGGGCCGCCGCGAGGGCGACTCCGCTCAGCCCCACCGACATCATTCGTCTCGTCTTCCCCTTGGACGTCATGGCGCCGGAAGCTAGCCCACCCCGGTGACCCCGTCCAGACCGCCTCGCGCGGAGCCCGCGCCGTCGCGCGGCGGTGACACAGCTCACGTAACCCCCCAGTGCACGTTCCCGCCCTGTCGTTCGTCTTCCTCTGTGTCAGGGAGACGTCAGGAACCGAAGCCGCGCGACAGGAGCTGGCCTTGTCCACCGTCATCGAGCAGGCCGTTCAGGCCCGACTGGTCGCATCCGCGCCCCGGATGGAAACCGTCCCCGCCACACTGCGGTACGACCGCGAGGATCCCTACGCCGTGAGCATGGCGTTCCCCCCGCCCGCGACGCTGGAGGGCGTCGAGGTGTCCTGGGCGTTCTCGCGCGAGCTGCTCGCGCAGGGTGTCGACGGGCCGGCCGGGCTCGGGGACGTCCGGGTCCGCCCGTACGGGTACGACCGCACCGTCGTCGAGTTCCACGCGCCCGAGGGCGTGGCCGTGGTGCACGTGCTCACCGCCGAGCTGCGGCACTTCCTGCGGCGCTCGCAGCACTTGGTGCCCACCGGTCGCGAGCACCAGTACCTGGACTGGGACGAGGACCTGGCCCACCTCCTGGACGGCTGACGGCAGACGTCCACGCGCGTCTGAAGCTGACCGCGCGCCTCCACCCGCGTCTGAAGCTGACCGCACACCTCCACCCGCGTCTGCGCTCAAAGCCAACCCCGAGCACATCCACCCGCGTTTAAATCGGTTGCCGCCGCCCGGTGCCGGGCGTACCGTCCTGACCTGGCCCTGTTGTCGCCCGATCGGAGAAGGCCGTTGCTCGTCTGAGGATGCGAGACACCGTGCCGCGCGTGCCCCTTGCTGCTTCCACGCAGCGCCGCGTGTGCCGTCTTCGCCCTCGGCGTACGAGCATTCCCGCCTGCCCGCGCCCCGGTGTCTCACCCGTTGCCCCAGCCCGCGCCCATGCAACAGGGAGGCCCCCATGGCGACCCAACCCACCTTCATCACCTGCTCGTCCCTGTCCTTCTCGTGGCCGGACGGGACCGAGGTCCTGGACGACTTCCGGCTCGCGGTCGGCCCCGGCCGTACCGGCCTGATCGGCCTGAACGGCTCCGGGAAGTCGACGCTCCTCAAGCTCGTCGCCGGTGAGCTGACCCCGACCGACGGCACGATCCGTACCGTCGGCGAGGTCGGCTACCTCCCGCAGAACCTGGTCCTGGACACCGCGCTCCGGGTCGACCAGGCCCTCGGGATCGCCGGGATCCGGGCCGCGCTGCACGCCATCGAGGCGGGCGATCCCGCCGAGGAGCACTTCGCCGCGGTCGGCGACGACTGGGACGTCGAGGAGCGGGCCCGTGCCACGCTCGACCAGCTCGGCCTCGGGCACATCGGCCTCGACCGGACCATCGGCGAGGTGTCCGGAGGCGAGTCGGTGCTGCTGCGGCTCGCGGCGCTGCTGCTCGCCCGGCCGGACATCCTGCTGCTCGACGAGCCGACGAACAATCTCGACCTGCACGCCCGCAACCGGCTCTACGAGGCCGTGGACGCCTGGTCCGGAGTCCTCGTCGTGGTCAGCCACGACCGGCAACTCCTGGAGCGGGTCGACCAGATCGCCGATCTGCGCGACGGCGAGGTCACCTGGTACGGCGGCGCCTACTCCGCGTACGAGGAGGCGCTCGCCGCCGAACAGGAGGCGGCCGAGCGGATGGTACGGGTGGCCGAGGCCGACGTGCAGCGGCAGAAGCGCGAACTGTCCGAAGCCCAGATGAAGTTGGCGCGCCGCAAGCGCTACGGCCAGAAGAGCTTCGACAACAAGGTCGTGCCGAAGATCGTCGCCAACGGCCGCAAGGCGGCGGCGCAGGTGTCGGCGGGCAAGCACCGCACCCTGCACACCGAGCGCCTCGCCGAGGCCCGCGAGCGGCTCGACGTGGCGGAGGAGGCGGTACGGGACGACGACGAGATCAGGATCGAGCTGCCGCGCACCACGGTCCATCCGGGTCGCGGGGTGCTCACGCTGCGCCGACTGGAACTGCGGTACGGCGCACGGGTCGGCGGCGAGTTCGAGCTGCGAGGGCCGGAGCGGATCGCGCTCGTGGGCCGGAACGGAGCCGGCAAGACGACGCTGTTGCGCACGATCGCCGGGGAGCTGGAGCCGGTGGCGGGCGAGGTCGAGACCCATGTGCCACTGCGTTTCCTGCCGCAGCGACTCGACGTCCTCGACGACGGGTTGAGCGTGGTGGAGAACGTCACCCGGTTCGCGCCGGAGGCGACGGCCAACGCGATCAGGGCGCGGCTCGCCCGGTTCCTCTTCCGGGGCGCGCGGGCGGATCAGCCGGCCGGGACGCTGTCGGGAGGGGAGCGGTTCCGGGCGACGCTCGCGGCGCTGCTGCTCGCCGAACCGGCACCTCAGCTGCTGATGCTGGACGAGCCGACGAACAACCTGGACATGGCGTCGGTACGGAAGCTGACGGCGGCTCTCGAGGCGTACGAGGGGGCGTTGATCGTGGCCAGCCACGACGTACCGTTCCTGGAATCGCTGGGGATCACCCGCTGGCTGCTGCTCGACGGCGAGCTGCGGCCGACGAGCCCGGAGGAGGTCGGTTCAGCGGTTCACTAAGGCCCAGGACTTCGTACCGCCACCGGGCGTCAGCACCGGGGCGAGTCCCCGGCCCCCGCCGTGCGTGTCGACCGCCGCGGCCAGCAGCCACATGCTGCGGCTGCGGCGGTCGCGGCACTCCTCGGCCGACGGCGCAGGAGCGGGACCGCGGCTGGTGGGAGGAGCACCGCGGACTGCTGCCGCCCGGACTGATCGACATCGCCGAACTCGAGTTCCACGCCTCGGAGTTGCACACCGCCGTCACCACCCACATCCCCGGCCTCCTGCAGACGGAGGAGCACGCCCGGGCCGTCTTCGACACCGCCGACCCACCGCTCCCCGGCCCCGATCCGCAGGAGCGGGTGGCCCTGCGGCTGCGCCGCCAGGAGACCGCCGGCGGCTTTCCCGGCGCGGGGCAGTCGTTCACCTGTGTGGCGGCGCCCGTACCGCAGCTCGACACCGTGCAGCGAGGGCGCCAACTGCTTCCGCTTCGGCCTCGACGACGCGGGCCGCGCCTCCATCGGCTCGCCCCTCACGCCCGGCGCGTACGTGAGCGACTCGATCGAGGCGCTGCGCGCGCTGATCTCCGCCGTGAAGGCCGGGGAGGCCGGGGAGGCCGGGGAGGCCGACCATCTGCTCTGAGTAGCCATGATCGCGCCACACCCCGGCACGCCGGAGCCGTGACCTGCCTCTCCCCACACGGCCACCAGCAGCGCACATAACGGAAGGTAATCGGACATCGTTACGACGGGCTTGGCCGAGGCCTTACGGAGCCTTAACCTACGGTCTCGTAACCTACGAATCCGTAGGTAGTTCCGTAATGCCCTCTCTCCGTCCCCAGGAGTTCCCGTGACGCTCACCTCTCCCCACCTCGGCAGCTCGGCAGGGTGGACCGACGCGCGGCTGCTCTACGCGCTGGAAGAGGTGGTGGAGAAGGAGCTGAACCGGCACCTGAAGGTCACCAAGGACTGGATGCCGCACGAGTACGTCCCGTGGTCGGACGGCCGGAACTTCCCGGGCTTCTTCGAGGACGGCGAGGCCTGGGACCCGTCCCAGTCCAAGGTCACCGAGGTCGGCAAGATCGCTCTCGTGGTCAACCTGCTCACCGAGGACAACCTGCCCAGCTACCACCACGAGATCGCCTCGCTCTTCGGCCGCGACGGCGCCTGGGGCACCTGGGTGCACCGCTGGACCGCCGAGGAGGGCCGCCACGGCATCGTGATGCGGGACTATCTCCTGGCCTCGCGCGCGGTGGACCCGGACAAGCTGGAGCAGTTCCGGATGGCGCACATGAGCGAGGGCTTCGAGTCCGACAACCGGCACTCGATGCTGCACTCGGTCGCGTACGTCGCCTTCCAGGAGCTGGCCACCCGCATCTCGCACCGGAACACCGGCCACCAGTCGGGCGACCCGGTCTGCGACCGGATGCTGGCGCGCATCGCCACCGACGAGAACCTGCACATGGTCTTCTACCGCAACCTGCTGGGCGCGGCCTTCGAGATCGCCCCGGACCTGACCATGCAGGCCGTGCGGGACGTCGTCGTGAACTTCCGCATGCCGGGACACGGCATGCCGGGCTTCGAGCGTATGGCGGCGCAGATGGCGATCGGCGAGATCTACAACATGCGCATCCACCACGACGACGTGCTGCAGCCCGTACTGCGCTTCCTCAAGGTGCTCCAGATCGACGGTCTCGGCCCGGAGGGCCTGAAGGCCCAGGAGGAGCTGGGGATGTACATGAACGGTCTGGACAGCGAGGCGTCCAAGTTCGACGAGAAGCTGGCCGCGCGCAAGGCGCGGATGGCGGCGCGCAAGGCGGGCTGACCCTCCGGAGCATCGCTCGGTGACGGGTGCACGGGCCTCGACGGCCCGGGCACCCGTCTCTCATGTGCCGAGGCGGCGCCTGTCTCACCTGCCGAGCCCGCGGCGCCCGCCGTCCGTGCGCTTGAGCCGCCCCCGCTCCTTCTCCGAGAGACCGCCCCACACCCCGAACCGCTCATCGTTCTCCAGCGCGTACTGGAGGCAGGCCACCCGCCCCTCGCACGCCCCGCAGAGCTGCTTGGCCTCGCGGGTCGAGGAGCCGGGGGCCGGGAAGAAGAACTCGGGCCCGGCCTGGGCGCACAGGGCGTTCTCCTGCCAGGACATGTCGGGGGCGGCCGGGGCGGTCATCACGATGGTGTCGGTCTGCATGGCCGATACGTTGCCTGTCGGCCGTAAACGGTCCCTCAACGTTCGATCAATGCGGCGCGCCGCCCGTCGGGTCGATCGGGTCGGCGGAAGAGACCCGTCCAGAGGAACGCCTCGCCGAAGTGCGGGGAGTCGGCGGGCTCGTCCCGCATCCGGCGCAGTTCGACCTCCGTCAGGTCGGAGAAGATCCAGCGCAGGGACTCCGCCGTGTAGGCGAGCCCGCCGTGCAGACGCGAGTCGCGGTAGAACGCGGCGTCGGGCAGCTCCGAGCCCATCCCGCCGGACGCGAAGCAGGTCAGGGCGAGGTGCCCGCCGGGCGCGAGGAGCCGTTCGAGCAGGGCGAGGTAGCTGACCCGCCGGTGCGGCGGCAGATGGTGGAAGCAGCCCGAGTCGCAGATCAGGTCGTACGGGCCCGTCAGCTCGCTCCCGGCGAGCGCGAAGGCGTCCCCGTGGTGGAACCGCACCTCCGCACCGGCCTCCTCGGCCCGCTGCCGGGCCCAGCCGATCGCCTCGTCCGAGAGGTCCACCGCGTCCACCTCGAAGCCCAGGGACGCCAGATACAGGGCGTTGCGCCCGGGTCCGCAGCCCAGGTCGAGGGCCCGGCCGGGGGCGACCAGGCCGCGCTCGACGTACGAGACGAGGCTCCCGTCCGGCTTCGCGACGAAGAACGGCACCTCCTTGGAGCGGTCGCCGTAGAAACCGTTCCACCAACCGGCCGCGTCGGCGGTCCAGCGGTCGGCCTCCGGCGCGAAGAGCCCGTCGAGGAGCTTCAGCACGTCGTCGACGTCACGTATGTTCCGGTCCATCCGGCACCCCTTTCCCGATGTCTGAACGGTAGGGGAGATCACGACGAAAGCCCAGCTCAGGAGGGGTTTCACGGGGGCGACGCAAGGCTCTGTAGGGCCCTCGGCGGGCGGAGTGCGCGGGGGCCCGTCGGCACACCCGTGACCCCCCACGCGCGCGTGCCGACGCCCCCGCCGGAACCCGCCAGGGGGCCTTCCCGCCGGGCTCCGGGCCGGGTTTTCGGACGGGTCCCGGAAGGCTTTCCGGCCGGCCGTGGTCAGTCGGTCTTCTTCGCCCTGCTCGGCTGTACGCGCTTCGGTTCGCCCGGCATCTTCGGGTACTCCGGTGGGTACGGCAGGTCGCCGAGCCCGTGCTCGGCCTCGTCGCGGCGAGCCGTTTCGAGCAGAGCCTCCAGGCTGAACCGGTGGTCGTCCATGTCGGCGTGGACGTCGCCCACCTCCGCGTACCGGGCCGGCATGGTCTTGATGTCGAAGTCCCGGGGCGTGGCGTCGTCGATCTCGTCCCAGGTCAGCGGCGCGGAGACGGGGGCGTGCGAGCGGGGCCGTACGGAGTAGGCGGAGGCGATCGTACGGTCGCGGGCGGTCTGGTTGTAGTCGACGAAGATCCGCTCGCCGCGCTCCTCCTTCCACCACTTGATGGTCACGCGGTCCGGCATCCGGCGCTCCAGCTCGCGGCCGCAGGCGATGGCCGCGCGGCGGACCTGCGTGAAGGTCCACCTCGGCTCGATCGGCACGAAGACGTGCAGGCCGCGGCCGCCCGAGGTCTTGGGCCAGCCGCGCAGCCCGTGCTCGTCCAGGACGGCGCGCAGTTCGTGGGCGGCGCGCACGGCGTCGGCGTAGTCGGTCCCGGGCTGGGGGTCGAGGTCGATGCGCAGCTCGTCGGGGTGGTCGGTGTCCTCGCGCCGCACCGGCCAGGGATGGAAGGTGACCGCGCCGAGGTTGGCCGCCCACAGGACGGCGGCGGGCTCGGTCGGGCACATCTCGTCGGCGGAACGCCCGCTGGGGAAGGTGATGTGCGCGGTCGGGATCCAGTCCGGGAGGTACTTGGGGGCGCGCTTCTGGAAGAAGGACTCGCCGGTCACCCCGTCGGGGTAGCGCTCCAGGGTCGTGGGCCGGTTCCGTAGGGCGCGGGTGATGCCGTCGCCGACGGCCAGGTAGTAGCTGACCATGTCGAGCTTGGTGTAGCCGGGTTCGGGGAAGTACACCTTGTCCGGATTGGAGACGCGTACGGTCCGCTCTCCGACTTCCAGTTCCACCGCTGCCGTCTTGCTCGCCATGCGTGTCAGCGTAGGGCTCGCCGACATTCCTCGCATACCAGACAATCGGTCCATGGATCTGCCGGTGATGCCGCCCGTGAAGCCGATGCTGGCCAAGGCCGTGAAGAAGATTCCGCCGGGCATGCAGTACGAGGCCAAGTGGGACGGCTTCCGCGCCATCGTGCACCGCGACGGCCCGGAGCTGGTCATCGGCAGCCGTACGGGCAAGCCGCTGACCCGCTACTTCCCCGAGCTGGTCGAGGCGCTGCTCCCCCGGCTGCCGCGGCGGTGCGTGGTCGACGGCGAGATCGTGATCGAGCACGACGGACGGCTCGACTTCGACCGGCTCACCGAGCGCATCCACCCCGCGGACTCGCGGGTACGGATGCTGGCCGGGAAGACCCCGGCCCGGTTCATCGCCTTCGATCTGCTCGCCCTCGACGACGACTCGCTGCTCGACACCCCCCTGACCGACCGGAGGGCCGCCCTGGAGGAGGTCCTGCGCGGGGTCGACGCCCCGGTCCACCTGGCGCCCGCGACGACGGATCCGGGGGTGGCGGCGCGCTGGTTCGAGCAGTACGAGGGGGCGGGCCTGGACGGGGTCATCGCCAAGCCGCTGGATCTGCCGTACCGGCCGGACGCCCGGCTGATGTACAAGATCAAGCACGAGCGGACGGCCGATGTGGTGGTGGCCGGCTACCGCTTCCACAAGAGCGGTCCCGTGGTCGGTTCGCTGCTGCTCGGCCTGTACGACGACGGCGGCACCCTCCAGCACGTCGGCGTCTGCGCGGCCTTCACCGCCAAGCGCCGCGAGGAGCTGATCACCGAGCTGGAGCCGCTGCGGATGGACCCGCCCGACGGGCACCCCTGGGCGGCCTGGGCCGAGGAGGCCGCGCACGCGGGTGCGCGGCTGCCGGGCGCGCCGAGCCGCTGGTCGGGGAAGAAGGACCTGTCCTGGGTGGCGCTGCGGCCGGAGCGGGTCTGCGAGGTGGGGTACGACCACATGGAGGGCGACCGGTTCCGGCACACGGCCCAGTTCAAGCGGTGGCGGCCGGACCGGGCGCCGAAGTCCTGCGGGTACGGGCAGCTTGAGGAGCCGGTCTCCTACGACCTCTCCGAAGTGCTGACGTAGACCCTGTTGATGACGGTGTGTCAGCCATACAGCGTCGCATCAGTCGTACAGCGCGTCGATCTCCGCCCCGAACCCCGCGATGACCGCGTGCCGCTTCACCTTGAGGGACGGGGTGAGCATCCCGTTCTCCTCGCTGAACTCCCCCGGCACGATGCGGAATCGGCGGATCGACTCGGCGCGCGAGACGGCACGGTTGGCGTGGTCGACGGCCTTCTGGACGTCGGCGACCAGCTCCGGGTCCTCGGCCAGCGCGGCCACGGGGGTGTCCGCCGGCCTCTTCCGTACGGCCAGCCAGTGCTGGATCGCCTCCGGGTCGAGCGTCACGAGCGCCGCTATGTACGGGCGGTTGTCGCCGACGACCAGGCACTGACCGACCGGCGGACGGCTGCGCAGCCGGTCCTCCAGGACGGCGGGCGACACGTTCTTGCCGCCGGAGGTGACCAGGATGTCCTTCTTGCGGCCGGTGATGGTGAGGTAGCCGTCCTCGTCGAGGGCCCCGAGGTCGCCGGTGGCGAACCAGCCGTCCCGCAGCACCTCCTGGGTGGCCTCGGGGTTGTTCCAGTACGCGGTGAAGACGATGGGGCCCTTGAGGAGCACCTCTCCGTCGTCGGCGATCCGGACGGCGGTGCCCGGCACGGGACGGCCGACGGTGCCGGGCCGTGGGCGCAGGGGCGGGGTGACCGTGGCGGCGGCGCTCGTCTCGGTGAGGCCGTAGCCCTCGTAGACGAGGACCCCGGCGGCGTAGAAGAAGTGGCTGAGGCGGCTGTCGAGCGGGGAACCGCCGCTGATGGCGTACCGCAGGTTCCCGCCGAGCTCCTTGCGGATCCGCCGGTAGACGAGCAGGTCGTAGAGGGCGTGAGCGGCCGTGAGACCGGCGCCGGGGCGGGCTCCCGTGCCGAGGACATGGCGCAGGGACGCCTCGCCGTAGCGGACGGCTATGGCGTCGGCGCGGTCGAAGGAGGCGCCGCGGCCGAGCTTCTCGGCGGTGGCCCGGCCGGTGTCGTGGATCTTCTCGAAGAGATACGGCACGCCGACGACGAACGTCGGCCTGAACTTGCGTAGTTCGGGGCGGAGTTCGTCGGGCTTGATGCTGGGGAACTGGCCGATCTCGATGCGGGCCATCAGGCAGGCGAGCTGGATGACCCGTCCGAGGATGTGGGCCAGCGGCAGGAAGAGCAGGGTCGAGGCGGGTTGGCCCGTGACCGCCTTGAAGACCGGATGCAGCAGCTCGACCGTGGCGCGCGCCTCGGCGTGGAGGTTGCCGTGGGTGAGGGCGCAGCCCTTGGGGCGGCCGGTGGTGCCGGAGGTGTAGCAGAGTGTCGCCACGGTGTCCGGGGTGAGCGCGGCGCGGCGCCCGGCGGGTACCTCGTCGGCGATCTCGGCCCCCAGGGCGGCGAGTTCGGCCAGCCCACCGGAGTCGGTCTGCCAGGTCCTGACCGGGTCCGGGAGGGTGGCGGCGGCCTCGGCGACGGTGGCGGCGTGCTCGGCGCTCTCGGTGACGACGTGGCGGGTGCCGGAGTCGCGCAGGATCCAGGCGACCTGCTCGGCCGAGGACGTGGGATAGACGGGGACGGTCTGTCCACCGG
This sequence comes from Streptomyces sp. NPDC048370, assembly GCF_043200825.1. NCBI lineage: Bacteria > Bacillati > Actinomycetota > Actinomycetes > Kitasatosporales > Streptomycetaceae > Streptomyces > Streptomyces sp. NPDC048370. The sequence goes on from NZ_JBICYI010000001.1 coordinate 767,973, forward strand.
CCGACCAGATGGCGAAGTCGAGCACGGCCCAGGCGTATCCGGTACGCGCCATCAGCCCGACCCGCCCGCCGGGTTCGACGCCCGCCGCGATCAACCCCTTCGCCACGGCCATGACGTCGCCGGCGAACTCGGCGGCGGTGACGGCTCGCCAGTTCCCGTGCTCCTGGCGGCGCATGACGATCGCGCCGGGGTCGGCGGTCGCGTGGCCGAAGGGGATGTCGGCGGGGGTCCCGGAGGGCGCGGGCCCAGCCGGCAGAGCCGTGTGCGCCTCCCGGACGACGCCGTCCTCCCGCACGAGCCGGACGGGAAAGCGGCCGACCAGATCCGGGCGCTTCCTGGCCTGCTTCAAGTCCTTGCGTACGCCCATGGCGGGGCTCCTGTTCGCGGCATGCGGACGGGGAACGAGCGGGACCTCCGGTTGACCTACCGCCAAGTCAACTTACTCACCCGTAACCAGATTTCAACCTTCCGCGCACGATCGGCCCCGGCGTGGATTCCGTCGGCGGGCCCGTGTCGCCAGGAGTGAGATGCTTCACATCGGCGTGCGGGTCCCCGAGTCCTCGTTCGACGAACAATCAAGCGACTCCGCGAGCCCCGCGCGGAGGAAGATCGGCCCACGCGGCGCGCACCTGCGGGAACACCGCGAGGTGTGGCACGGCGCGGTCCGGGGCCGGGCCCCTTCCATCCGTACACCCCGCCGAACCAGCGCCGGGCCGTTGCCCCACGGAGACAACCCCGTCTCCGAACCAGGAAGCCCATCCTGTACGTATGGATAGGGAAGACCCCGAACCCGTACCCATACCCGGACCCACAAGGACTGACACGTGATCACCTCGCCCTCGCCTCTCGTACCCGTCCCGATCCCCGACCGCGTGGCCGCGATGATCGGGTCCTGCCTGCCGCTGCACGTCCTGCAGGCGGAGGTCGACGCCGACTGCGCGGCGCGCGAGGTGCTGCGGTTCCGGGGACCGCTCTGCGCGGAGGACCGGGCGGACCGGGAGCACGCGCTGTCCGCGCTGGCCCGGGCGAACAAGATCCTGGCCCAGCACCACCCGCTGCTTCCGGTCCGCCCGCGCTAGCCGGTCGAGGCGACGGCGCGAACAAGCATCGGTCTGCCGAGACCAGGAAGCGAATCTGGTCTAGCGTGGAAGAGGGCAACCATGCTCTGCGGCGACGGCTGGGACACCCCGTTCGTCCGGCCCGCCGTTCTGTGGCGATGGGCCCGATCGGCAGGTGAGATCCATGACCGGCACAGCCGGCGGCGGAGCCCACGACCACGACGTGATCGTCGTCGGCGCACGCTGTGCGGGCGCCCCCACCGCGATGCTCCTCGCCCGGCAGGGCCACCGGGTCCTCCTGGTCGACCGGGCGACATTCCCGAGCGACACGATCTCCACGCATCTCGTCCATCCGCCCGGTCTGGCCGCGCTGGACCGCTGGGGGCTGCTGGAACGGGTCGTCGAGACCGGGTGTCCGCCCATCGACACCTACTCCTTCGACCTCGGACCGATCTCCATCGTCGGGTCCCCGGCCGGTGAGGGCTTCGAGGCCTCGTACGCACCGCGCCGCACCGTCCTGGACAAGATCCTCGTCGACGCCGCGTCCGAATCCGGCGCCGAGGTGCGCGAGGGCTTCAGCGTCGAGGAGATCCTGTTCGACGGGGAGACGGTGACCGGTATCAGGGGCCACGGCAAGGACGGAACGACCGCCGTCGCGCACGCGCGGATCGTCGTGGGCGCGGACGGACTCCACTCGTCCGTCGCCAGGGCGACGGGCGCCGTCGGCTACGCGGAGAAGCCGAAGATCAACGCCTACTACTACTCGTACTGGGCCGGGATGCCCATGCACGGGACGTTCGAGGCCTACGACCGCGGGGAACGCGCCTTCGCCGCATGGCCCACCAACGACGATCTGTCGCTGGTCATCTGCGGCTGGCCCATGCGGGACTTCGAGGCCAACCGGGACGACGTCGAAGGCAACTACCACGCCACGCTGGCCCTGGCGCCCGCCTTCGCCGAACGGATCGCCCGGGCGACACGGGCCGAGCGGTTCGTCGGCATGGCCATCCCCAACTACTTCCGCAAGCCCTACGGCCCGGGCTGGGTCCTGGTCGGCGACGCGGGATACCTGAAGGACCCCATCACCGCCCAGGGCATCCAGGACGCCTTCCGGGACGCGGAGCGATGCACCCGTGCGATCGACGACGTACTCGCCGGCCGCCGGCCGCTCGACGAGGCCATGCGCGCGGCGCAGGAGGAACGGGACGCCCAGGTCATGAGCATGTACGAGTTCACGGCCGACTTCGCGACGATGGAGCCGCCTCCCCCCGAGATGCAGCAACTGCTCCTCGCGGCGTCCGAGAGCCCTTCGGCACGGGACGAGTTCGCCCGGGTCACAGCGGGGGTGACGCCGCCCGAGGAGTTCTTCGGGCACATGCAGGAACGGATGAGCCACCAGACACCCCACGCGGCCTGACCCACGGCACGGCTCAGGGCCTGTCCGGCGGATCAGGGTCGCCCCGACCCTGATCCGGCCCTGATCCGGCCCTGATCCGGCCCTGATCCGAACGAAAGACCCTAGCCCGTTCGAGGCGCCGGCCCGGCACCGCACCGGTTCGGGTGTCCCCCACATGCGGGTGGCGCCACCCGGTGTGAGGCTGCGAACGTGACCACCACCAGCGAAGCCGCACCCGCGCCCCCGGCCGCCTCGCCGCCCGTGCTCGACAGCCGCCGCCGCAACATCGTCTTCGGCACGATCATGCTCGGTGTGCTGCTCGCGGCCCTCGACCAGACCATCGTCGGCACCGCCCTCCCGACGATCGTCTCGGACCTCGGCGGCGCCGCCCACATGTCCTGGGTGGTCACGTCCTACCTGCTGGCCGAGACGGTCGCCACCGTCCTCGTCGGCAAGTTCGGTGATCTGTTCGGCCGCAAGGTGATCTTCCAGATCTCCGCGATCGTCTTCATCACCGGTTCCTTCCTCTGCGGCCTCGCCACCAACATGACGCTGCTGATCGTCTGGCGCGGACTGCAGGGCATCGGCGCCGGCGGTCTCATGGTCACCTCGATGGCGCTCATCGCCGATGTGATCCCGCTGCGCGACCGCGGCAAGTACCAGGGCGCGATCGGTGCCGTCTTCGGCATCTCCACCGTCATCGGCCCGCTGCTCGGCGGGCTCTTCACCGACCATCTGAGCTGGCGCTGGGCGTTCTACGTCAACGTCCCCATCGCGATCCTCGTCGTCATCGCCGCCGCCCGCACCATCCCCTCCGTACGGTCCGCGAGCAAGCCGATCATCGACTACGCGGGCATCGCGCTCGTCGCCGCCGGGTCCAGCGCCCTGATCCTGGCGACCAGTTGGGGCGGGAACGAGTACGCCTGGGGCTCCGGCGTCATCATCGGGCTCTTCGTCGGCGGTCTGATCGCGCTCGCGCTGTTCTGCTGGGTGGAGACCCGCGCGGCCGAACCGATGCTGCCCATGCGGCTGTTCGCGAATCCGGTCTTCACCGTCTGCTCCGTGCTGAGCTTCGTCGTCGGCTTCGCGATGCTCGGCTCGATGACCTTCCTGCCGTCCTACCTCCAGTACGTCGACGGCGACTCCGCCACCATCTCGGGCATCCGGACCCTCCCCATGGTCATCGGTCTGCTGATCGCCTCGATCTACAGCGGCAACGTCGTCAGCAAGACCGGCACCTACCGGATCTTCCCCATCGTGGGCTGTCTGGTGATGGGCGTCGGCCTCTTCCTGCTGTCCCTGATGGACACGGGCACCAGCGCCTGGCTGGAGTCGCTGTACATGTTCGTGCTCGGTGCCGGCATCGGTCTGTGCATGCAGGTGCTCACCATCGCCGTGCAGAACACGGTCGAGTACGCCGACCTCGGCACCGCCACCTCGGGCGTCACCTTCTTCCGTACGCTCGGCAGCTCCTTCGGCACGGCGGTCTTCGGCACGATCTACGCCAACTCCCTGAAGCCCAACCTGGCCCAGGGCGTCGGCGAGGCGACGGCCGTCGCCGGGCCGACCCTGGAACCGTCCGCGATCGCCGAGGCCGCGCAGAACCCGGCCGGGCTCCACGGGCTGCCGGACGACGTGGCGGCGCCGATCGTCCAGGCGTACGCGGACACCCTGCACACGGTCTTCCTCTGGACGGTGCCGGTCGCGGCGATCGGCTTCGTCGTGGCGCTCTTCCTCAAGCAGGTACCGCTGCGGGACACCGCCCGCGCCTCGGCACCCGACATGGGCGAGGGCTTCGCGTCGCCCACCTCGTCGGGCAACTCGGCCAAGCTGCTCGAACTCTCCGTCGGACGGATCCTGCGGAAGACCGACCTGGACACCGCGCGCCGGATCGTCGCCGAATCCGACACCCGGCTCGACACGGCGGGCGCGTGGGCGGTGATGCAGGTCGAGCTCTTCACGCGGACGGTCGGGCACGCCAGCCTCGGCCTGATCTCCGCCGGACGGCGGGTCCCCCCGGAAGTCCTGCTGCCGGTCTTCCAGCGCATGGTCGACGAGGGGTTCCTGACCCGGGACGGCAACCTCCTGTCGCACACCCAGGCCGGCAAGCGGGAGGCCGAGGTGATCACCCACGCCTGGGGCGACTGGCTCAGCGACCGGGTCGAGCAGGAGACCGGCCGGCCCAGCGGCCCGGAGCTGAGGGCGGCGACGGACGCGATCACGAAGAAGCTGATCGCGGAGGACCTGGCGCAGGGGATGCCGCGCAGCCGACGCGAGCCGGTGGGCGTCACGTCCTGACGGGGCGGCCCCCAGCCCCCAGGGCTCAGGCTCAGGCTCAGGCTCAGGGCTCCGGGCTCAGAGCTCGTCGACGAAGTCGCCGTCGACGTACACCCACGCGCCCTCGTGGCGGCGGAAGCGGCTGCGCTCGTGGAGCGCGCCGGCCTCCCCGCCGTGGGTGTAGCGGGCGACGAAGGTGACGGTTCCGGACCGGTGGAACGCCGTGCCGTCGGTCGTCTCGCGGATCTCCAGGCCGGCCCAGCGCATCGACGGGTCGAGGTCGAGCTCGCCGGGGCGGGTCTCGGGGGCCCAGGTGCGCAGCAGGTACCCGGCGTCGCGGACGACGAAGGCGCTGTAGCGGGAGCGCATCAGCAGCTCGGCGGTGGGGGCGGTGACGGCGGGAGCGGCTGCCCAGGAAGCTGCTGCGGCGGCCGCCGCGTGGAAGCGTCCGCAGCACTCCGCGTACGGCGCGGGCAGGCCGCAGGGGCAGGGCGAGCTCGCGGTGACGGCGGGGACGGCGGCCGGGCGGACGGGGTTCTTGCGGGCATTACGGCGGGACATGGCCCCCATTGTGTCGTGCGCCGTGCGGGGGCGGGATCGCGCCATGTGTGCCGTGGGGGCTTGCACGGTGCTTCCGGGGACGGGTGGACACCCTTATGCTCCTGCGCCGGACGTGACCGTTACCGCCGGTAAGGCAAAGGGGCTGGGGCATGAACCGTACGGGCACCTCGCGACGCACCTTCGTGGGCACGGCCGCCGCCGTCACCGCGGCCGCCGCCACCGCCGGCGTCGGAGCCGTACCGGCCCACGCGGCCGCCACGACCGGCGCCGCCGAGCAGGCCGCACCCCCGGCCGTCGCCGTACTCGGCGGCGGCGTCGCGGGCCTGACCGCCGCGCACGAACTGGCCGAACGCGGCTTCCGCGTCACCGTCTACGAGCGCCGGGCGCTCGGCGGCAAGGCCCGTTCGATGGACGTGCCCGGAAGCGCCCGGGGCGGTCGGCGGGCGCTCCCCGCCGAGCACGGCTTCCGCTTCATCCCCGGGATCTACCACAACCTCCCCGACACGATGCGGCGCATTCCCTTCCCCGGGAACGCCAACGGCGTCTGGGACAACCTCGTCGCACCGGCCGAGATGGCCTTCACCCGCACCGGCCGTGAGGACCTGCGCATCCCGCTCCCCTGGCCCGGCCACCGGCCCGCCGAGCTCACTCTCGACGAGATCCGCCGCGCCCTGACCGCGCTCATGGAGACCGCCCGATCGATTCCGCTCCACGAGGCCGCGTACTTCGTGAACCGCTTCCTGGTCTTCCTCACGAGCTGCGACGAGCGGCGGAACGGGACCTGGGAGGCCACCCCCTGGTGGGACTTCCTGCGGGCCGACCGGATGAGCTACGACTACCAGCGCATCCTCGCCGTCGGCCTCACCCGCAACATCGTGGCCACCAAGGCCGAGGAGGCCAGCACCCGTACGGTCGCCACCCTCCTGGAGGCCTTCGCCTTCAACGCGCTCGGACGCGGCGCCGACGGACCGCTCGACCGGATCCTCGACCTGCCGACCAACGAGGCGTGGATCGACCCCTGGGTCAGCCATCTGACGTCCCTGGGCGTGGAGTTCCGGGTCGGCTGGACGGTACGGGAGATGGCGTACGACGCGGCGGCCCAGCGGATCTCGGCCGCCGTGATCGAGGACCCGGACGGCGTACGCCGATCGGTCACCGCCGACCACTACATCTCCGCCATGCCCGTGGAGCACGCCCGGCGGACCTGGGGCGCCGCCCTCCGCGCGGCCGACCCCCAACTGGCCCGGTGCGACAAGCTGGAGACGGACTGGATGACGGGCATCCAGTTCTATCTGACCGAGAAGGCGCCGCTGCTCGCCGGGCACGCCAACCTGATCGACTCCCCCTGGTCCCTGACCTGCATCCAGCAGGCACACCACTGGCCCACCCGGGACTTCCCCGCCGACTACGGCGACGGGTCGGTCGTGGACTGTCTGTCGGTGGACATCTCGGAGTGGGACCGGCCCGGGATCCTGTACGGCAAGACCGCCAAGCAGTGCACCCGTACGGAAGTGGCGCGCGAGGTGTGGGCGCAGCTGAAGGCCGGCTTCAACGACACGGGCCGTACGGTCCTGAAGGACGGCTCCCTGCACTCCTGGTTCCTGGACCCGGGCGTGGACGGCCTCGGCACCCCGAACCCGACCAACGACGACCAGCTCCTCATCCACCCGGTCGGCACCTTCCACAACCGCCCGCAGGCCGCCACGAGGGTCCCGAACTTCTATCTGGCCGGCGACTTCGTGGCCGTCGACATCGACCTGGCGACCATGGAGGGCGCCAACGCCTCCGCCCGGCAGGCCGTCAACGCGCTGCTCGACCGTACGGGCTCGACGGCCGCGCGCTGCACGGTCCAGCCGCTCTTCCGCGCCCCGGAGCTGGAGGCGCTCAAGCGGCACGACCGGCTGCGCTTCCGGATGGGCCTGCGCAACGCGCTCGACGTGGGGTGATCCGTCCGGCCGCTCAGGGGCTATAGCGCAAGGGGTGGTCCTCGGGGACCTCGACGACGACGATCTCCACGCCGTCGGGGTCCGCGATCCACATCTCGACCAGTCCCCAGGGCTCGGTCACCGGCTCCCGCAGGATCTCGACGCCCTGCTCGACGAGGACCCGGTGCACCGTCCGCACGTCCGCCACCTGGAGCCAGAGCCGCAGCCGTGGCGCGGGCTCGGCAGGGGCGGCGCGCCCGGAGACCTCCAGGAAGCCGCCGCCCAGGAAGTAGACGGTGCCCCGGTCGGGTCCTGTGCCGAACTCGCGGTACACCGTGAGGCCGAGCCGGTCTCCGTAGAACTGCCGGGAGCGGTCGGGGTCGGACGGCCGGAGCAGGATCCGGCTGCTCAGTACGTGCATCGCAGTAGCGTACGACCATGAAACTGACGATTCTCGGAGGCGGCGGATTCCGGGTCCCGCTCGTCTACGGCGCCCTGCTCGGCGACCACGCCGAGGGGCGGGTCACCCGGGTGACGCTGCACGACCTCGACGGCGAACGGCTCTCGGCGATCGCCCGGGTCCTCGCGGAGCAGGGCGCGGGTGTGCCGGACGCCCCGGAGGTGACGGCGACGACGGATCTGGACGAGGCGCTGCGCGGAGCGGACTTCGTCTTCTCGGCGATCCGGGTCGGCGGCCTCGACGGCCGGGCGGCCGACGAGCGGATCGCGCTCGCCGAGGGGGTCCTGGGTCAGGAGACGGTCGGCGCGGGCGGGATCGCCTACGGTCTGCGGACGGTGCCGGTCGCGGTGCACATCGCCCGGCGGATCGCCGCCCTCGCCCCGGACGCCTGGGTCATCAACTTCACCAACCCGGCGGGCCTGGTGACGGAGGCGATGTCCCGGGTGCTCGGCGACCGGGTCGTCGGCATCTGCGACTCCCCCGTCGGGCTCGGCCGGCGGGTCGCGCGGATCCTGGGCGCCGACCCGGCCGAGGCGTGGATCGACTACGTGGGCCTCAACCACCTCGGCTGGCTGCGGGGGTTGCGGGTCGGCGGACGGGACGAGCTGCCGAGGCTGCTCGCGGACGAGCAGGCCCTCGGCTCCTTCGAGGAGGGCCGGCTCTTCGGCCCCGAGTGGCTGCGCTCGCTGGGCGCGATCCCGAACGAGTACCTGCACTACTACTACTTCAACCGCGAGGCCGTCCACGCCTACCAGCAGGCGGAACGGACGCGCGGCGCCTACCTCCGCGACCAACAGGCCGGTTTCTACGCGGAGATGGGGAAGCCGGACACGCCTCCGCTGGCCGCCTGGCACCGCACGCTCGCCGACCGGGAGGCGACCTACATGGCCGCCAACCGGGAGGCGGCAGGGGTCGGGGAGCGGGACGAGGAGGACCTGGAGTCGGGCGGGTACGAGAAGGTGGCCCTGGCGCTGATGCGGGCGATCGCCCGCAACGAGAGGGCCACGCTCATCCTCAACGTCCGTAACGGCACGACCCTTTCGGTGCTCGACGCGGACGCGGTGATCGAGGTGCCCTGCTTCGTGGACGCGGCCGGCGCCCATCCGGTCTCCGTGGCACCGCTGCCGTACCACGCGGTGGGTCTGGTGACGGCGGTGAAGGCGGTGGAACGCGAGGTGCTCGCGGCGGCGGAGAGCGGGTCGCGGGCGACGGCGGTCATGGCGTTCGCGCTGCATCCTCTGGTCGACTCGGTGTCGGTGGCGCGGCGGCTGGTCGACGGCTACACGGCCGAGCATCCGGAACTGGCGTACCTGCGCCGCTGAATCGACGCACGGAGGGCTGTCCGGCGAACATCTTTACGCAACCGGGGGCGCGGCCTACGCTCGCGCCCCATGGACTCACCTGGCACACGCTTTCGACGGACGATCGTCCGTCTCACCACGGGCTGTCTGCTGACCGCCGGACTGGTGTACGCCGGACCGGCGGTCGCCGAGTCCGCCGCACCCACCGACCCCGCCCTCGCCGCCGCGCGCGTCGTCCCGGTCCAGCTCACCGGACCGGCCGACAAGCGCTTCAACCTGGTGGTGACGGGCGACGGCTACACCACGGAGGAGACGGCCGATTTCCGGGCGGACGTCGACAAACACCTGGGTGTGCTGTGGAGCATCGAGCCGTTCGCCTCGTACCGCTCGTACATCAACGTCTGGGCGGTGGAGGTCGATTCGCCGGAGTCGGGCGTGGACTGCGATCCGGGGCTCGACGCGCCCCGCCGCGACACCCCGCTGAACATGGGCTTCTGGGGCGGCTGCAACCCGGACAGCGTACAGCGGCTGCTGACCGTGGACAGTGCGAAGGCCGCCGCGCTCGCCGATCTCGTCCCGGGCACGCGCGCCGCCAACCGGCAGATCGTGGCCCTCGCGAACAGCGACACCTACGGTGGCGCGGGCGGCAGCTACGCGACCGCGTCCGGCGGCAACGCGCTCTCCTCGCTGATCACCCCGCACGAGATAGGCCACTCGCTCGGCGGACTCCAGGACGAGTACGACTACTACGCGCGGGGCGTCGCGGGCGGGGCGTACGAAGGGGCGGAGCCGTCGTCGGCGCACCACAGCCTGCTGACCGAGCGGCAGATGCGGGAGCAACGCGCCAAGTGGTGGCGCTGGTTGGGCGAACCGAGCGAGGCAGGCGGTGTCATCGGCCGGCACGAGGGCGGCCTGTACAGCACCACGGGCATATGGCGGCCGAGCCGGCACTCGATCATGAAGACGCTCGGCTACGCCTTCGACCAGGTCGAGCGCGAGGTGATGGTGCGGGCGATCTCGGCGAAGGTGAACCTCGTCCAGAGCCACACGCCCAACTCGACGCCGCTCGGGGCGGATCGGACGGTGTGGGTGGACACGCTGCACCCGCTGGGCGGTGAACTCGACGTGGTGTGGCGGCTGGACGGCCGGACGCTCGACACCCGCAACGCCCGTACGGTCGACCTGCGTTCACTGCGCCTCTCCCCCGGCTCGCACACCCTGACGGCGACGGCGAGCGACCCGACGCCCTTCGTCCGTGACCCGGCGGTACGCGGCTCGTCGGCGCTGACCCGTACGGTGAGCTGGACCGTGGACCCCGCCCTGAGCACCCCGGAGGACGCCGTCGCGGCGGCGTTCACGGGTCACACACCGACGACGGCACCGGTCGGCGCGCGGTCGGTGGTCCACGCGGACACCACCCATCCGACGCGCCGCTCCCTCTCCGTCCGGTGGTGGCTCGACGGCCGCCCGATGGCGAACCCGGGCAACGACCGTGATCTGGACCTGCGTTCGCTGCGCCTCTCCCCCGGCGCCCACACCCTCACCGCCCGAATCCCGGGCACGGGGGCGGAGTTGCGGTGGACGGTGGACGCCCGTCCGGCGACGGCGTCGTACGAACTGTCCGCACCGCTGCGTACGGTGAACCGACCGGGCCGGCCCGTCGAGTACGTCTACGACGGCCCGTTCACGATGAGCCTCTCGGCGCGGGACGACCAACCCGGTTCGGTGGTCCGCCAGTTCCGGGTGAACGGCGACGGCTGGTACACGTACTACGGCTGGCCGACCGACGCCGATGCGCCGTTCCGCTTCTCGCCGAGCGGCACGGTCATCGACGACCTCGTCCACGGGAAGCTGGGCCGCAGCCGCGCGGTGCCGTGGGACGACGCCACGCCGGACTACGGCACGCACACGGTCGAGTACCGCACGATCGACGCGGCGGGCAACGTGGGTCCGGCGAGCTCCTTCCTGGTGACGCTGGTCGAGCCGCGGGGCTGACGGAACGCACGAGGCCCGCGGACCGTGACGGGGTCCGCGGGCCTCGACGTGTGCTTACCGAGGGACGTCAGCCGCTCAGGCGATGCGGCCGACGGCGGCCCAGCCCGGGATCGGGTCGTCGCCCTGGACCGGGACGACCTCCCCGAGCTCCGGGTGCCACTCGGCGGTGAGCGAGACCCCGGGCTCGACGAGCTCCATGCCCTCGAAGAACGCGGCCAGCTCGTCGCGCGAGCGCGGCCGCAGGGTCAGTCCGCGTGCCTTGTACATCGCGACGGCCTTCTCGGCGCCCTCCGGGTCGAAGTCCCCGGTGACGTGCGAGAGAACGAGGTAGCTGCCCGGGGCCAGCTTGTCGACGAGCTTGCGGACCAGGTCGTACGCCCCGTCCTCGTCCCCGACGAAGTGCAGCAGGGCGAGCATCGACAGCGCGATGGGCTGGTCGAAGTCAAGGACCTTTCCGGCCCTTTCAAGGATGATCTCGGGGTCGCGGGCGTCCGCCTGGATGTACTCGGTGGCCCCTTCGGGGGTCGAGCGCAGCAGGGCGGCCGCGTGCGCGAGCACGATCGGGTCGTTGTCGCAGTAGACGATCCGGGACTCCGGCGCCGCCTGCTGGGCTATCTGGTGCAGGTTGGGCTCGGTCGGGATGCCGGTGCCGATGTCCAGGTACTGGCGTACGCCGTTGGCGCTGAGCCAGCGGATGGCGCGGTGCATGAAGGCCCGGTTGACCCGGGCCATGTCGCGGCCCCGGGCGTCGAGGGTGAGGAGCTGCTTGGCCATCTCCTCGTCGACCGGGTAGTTGTCCTTGCCGCCCAGGAACCAGTCGTACATCCGCGCGGGGTGCGGCTTGCTGGTGTCGATCCGTACGGCTGCGGGTTCCTGGGTCATCGGGGCTCCTGGTCCGGGAGTGGAACTACTGGCACTGCAGCAAGAGTTACGCGACGGTAGGGGTGTGACGGAAGGGGTCAGGTGAGCAGAAAGTCGGCCTGACCGGATTTCGCTCCCTGGATGAACGCGGCGATCTCGCCGTGGGTGTAGATGAGCGCGGGTCCCTCAGGGTCTGCGGACTGTCGCACGGCGACTCTGCCGTCGGCCAGCTTCATGGCCTCCACGCAGTTGCCCCCGTTCCCGCCGCTCCACGGCTTGTGCCAGCCTTCGGCACCGAGATCCGCGGCGGGCATGCCGTTGTATATGCGATCCATTCACAGCTCCTCGCGGAGACCCCGGAGGATCTCCTTCGTGCGTTGTGCAGTCGCGGCCTGGGCCGCCATCCGGTCCATGACCTCGAGGTGGGAGGCCACCTCCGGGCGCGCGTCGAGATAGACGGCTCCCGTGAGGTACTCGCTGTAGACCATGTCCGGGAGTTCGGGCACGGCGAAGCGGAACAGGACGAACGGTCCGTAGGTGCCGGGATGATGGCCGGACGCGAACTCCGCGATCTGCAGGGTGACGTTCGGCAGCTCGGACGCTTCGAGCAGCCGATCGAGCTGGTCGCGCATCACTTCGGGCCCGTCGCCGACCGGTCGGCGGAAGACCGTCTCGTCCATGATCACCCAGAACTTCGGGGCGTCTTCCCTGGTCAGCAGGGACTGGCGCTCCATCCGCAGGGCTACATGACGTTCGGTCTCCTCAGTGTCCTCGGCGTTTCTACCACCGACCGCCCCGCTGCGCAGAATGGCGCGGGCGTACCCCTCGGTCTGCAGCAGACCGGGGACGAATTGGGGTTCGTACGCGCGGATGAGGCCGGCGGCCCCCTCCAGGCTGACGTACATGGAGAACCAGCCGGGCAGCACGTCGTGGAACCGCTGCCACCAGCCGGGAAGGTTGGCCTCCTCGGTGAGGGCGACGAACGCCTCGGCCTCGGAGTCGTTGATGCCGTACGCCTGGAGCAGGAGCTGTACGTACGGAATCTTCAGCGCGACTTCCGCGGTCTCCATGCGGCGGATGGTGGCCGGGGCGACGCGGAGGACCTTGGCGGCCTCCTCCCGCTTCAGACCGGCCCGCTCCCGCAGATCCTGCAGTCTCCTGCCGAGAACGACCTGTCCCACCGTGGGGGCGGACCGCGGCTCGCTCACTCTCAGACCTCCCCGACGCGCTGTTTCGCTTGAGTGTGCCACGAACACGGCCAGAGAGAACACAGCACTCTGCAATTTTCAGAGTGCCACTTGCCAAGTGTCCGCGTCGGGAGCAAAGTATTCCGGTGAACCAGTACGCGCTGCTGCCGCGCGCCGCCTCGGGGGCGACACACGGCACTGCTTACCCACTGTTGTGAGGAACCGGTCGTGGCTTCTGGTAACGCGCTCCCCTCAGGGCTCAAGAGCCCCCGCGTCATGCACCAGCGCCCACGCACCGATGACCTCCGCCACGACGTCCGCCGGTTCACCTTCGAGCTCCCCGCCCGCACCGCCTCGGTCTCGCGGGCCCGCAGACTGGCGGAGGAGCGGCTCATCCTCTGGGGCTGCGCCCCTGACATACGCGACACGGTCACCCTCATCGTCTCCGAACTGGTCACCAACGCGGTGGTGCACACGGCGAGCAGCCATGTCGTCTGCGAACTGCGCGAGGGGGAAGAGCAGTTGCGGATAGCGGTACGGGACGAGGGCGGCGCGGCGGATCCGCGGATCAGGGACTGCGGCGAGGAGGAACGCGGCCGCGGGCTGCTGCTCGTGGAGGGGCTGTCGAGCGCCTGGGGGTCGGACAGTACGGGCCACGGCACGGCGAGGGTGGTCTGGGCCGAGCTGGCCCACGGCATGGGGCACACGTGCTGAGGTCGATGGCGACCCTCCTGACGCCGAGGTCCCGCAGGGTTCCGGAGCGGGGCGACCCCGCCCGGGCGGCCGGCGCGGCCGCGCCGACGGGCGACGGCTCGACGCGGCTGATCGTCCCGCCGGGATTCCGCACCGCCCTGGGCTGCGACGCGGTCGGCGTCCCGGCGCGCTACGGCTTCCGCATCCTCTCCCGGCTGCCGTCGAAGGGCTGTGTCTACGCGGACACGGACTGGTGGTGGTGGCTGGTCCCGACCGGCTCGGACCTGGACCTGCTCTGGCCGCTGCCGGCCTGCTACGCCCGGGGCGCGGAGATCCCCGACCGCCGCCCCCGCCTGATCCACCACCCTGACGGAACCTCTCCGTACACCCCGCCGATCCCCCTCTATCTCCTCTGCTGCCAGCTGACGGGCACCGCTCCTTCCTGGAGCTTGATCCCCACGCAGGGCAACGGCGTACTGTCGGAGCATGTTCACCCCTCAGGGCCCGACCGCCCGTGAGCTGACCGTCCAGGCGCTCTCGTCGGTGGAGCACGGGTACGACCTGCTGGCAAGGAAGTTCGACGCGACGCCGTTCCGCACGCCGGACCCCATCCTGTCGGCGGTGACGGACGCCCTTCGCCCGCTCGGCCCGTTCGACGCGGGCCTGGACCTCTGCTGCGGCACGGGAGCGGGCCTCTCCGTGCTTCGCTCCCTGTGCGCGGGCCGGGTCACGGGCGTCGACTTCAGCGCGGGGATGCTGGCGGAGGCCCGCCGCGCCGACCCGACGGCCACCCTGATCCGCGCGGACGCCCTGGCACTCCCCTTCACCCCGTCCTTCGACCTGGCGGTCAGCTTCGGCGCCTTCGGCCACTTCCTCCCGAAGGACCAGCTCACCCTCTTCCGCCAGATCCACCGCTCCCTCCGCCCGGGCGGCCTCCTCACCTTCCCCCTCCCGGCCCCGCCCCCCGTCGGCTCCCGCGCGTACTGGACGCTGCTCGGCTTCGACGCGGTGATGCGCGTACGGAACGCGGTGTGGCGCCCACCCTTCGTCATGTACTACCGGACGTTCCGCCTGGCCGACGTCCGCGACCGCCTGACGCGGACGGGCTTCACGGTGGAGACCCGACCGATCACCTCACTGGGCCGCCAGGAGAACGGAAGCCCGAGGTTCCGACTGGTACTGGCACGAAAGCCCTGATCCCCGCTCGGCGCTCAGGGCGTCCTCCGCCGGGGGCTCCGGGGCCGCATCCACGAGCCGGAAACGCGAAAACGGCCCCAGATGAACTGGGGCCGTTCTCGATCTGTGTCCGAGGGGGGACTTGAACCCCCACGCCCGATAAAGGGCACTAGCACCTCAAGCTAGCGCGTCTGCCATTCCGCCACCCGGACTAGGTGTTGTGTCGTTTTGGGGTGTTCCCCGCGGCGACATGGATAACTCTACCAGGGGTTCGAGGTGCCTTTCACCCACGTTTCCCGTGGTCAGTGGGGTGCGGCGACCTCTGAGTCCTTGATCGGCGGCGGGTGGGGCGAAGAGGTGCACCGAGTGTCGTCGTGCGCATACGTGGCGTAGCGGTCGGCGGCGCCTAGCCTGCGCTGGGTGAGCTACCTCTTCGCGCGCAGCGGGTCCACGTACCGCAGGCCCCGGATGCTGTCGCCACTCCGGGAGCATCTGCGGGACACCTTCTGGTTCGCCCCGATCGCGACCCTGGCGGCCGTCTTCGTGCTGTGGCTGGTCGCCTCCGAGGTGGACGAGGCCATCATCCGGTTCCTGCAGGACGAGCAGGACTACGACGCGGTCACCGAGCTGATCGGGATCGTCGAGGACGCCAAGACGATCGTGACCACGATCAGCTCGGCGATGATGACCTTCATCGGTGTCGTCTTCTCCATCTCGCTCGTCGCCGTACAGATGGCCAGCGGGCAGTTCAGCCCCCGCGTCGTGCGGATCTTCATCCGGAGCCGGATCACCAAGGCGACCTTCTCCGTCTTCCTCGCCACCTTCCTGCTCTCCCTGCTCGTCCTCACCTCGTACGACAGCGAGACCGATCCCCAGCGCGTGTCCACCGTCCCCCTGGTGCAGTCGGTACTGACAGTCCTCATGGTGGGGCTGAGCCTGCTGCTCTTCGTGGCGTACGTGAACTCGACGCTGCGGCTGATGCGGGTGGGACACGTGGTGGACCGGATCACCTGGGAGGCGTTCGGCGTCCTGGCGAAGATGCCGCAGTACGAGGGGGAGCTCGGCGATCTGGGGGAGACGACCGCGTACGTGCTGCACCGGGGGCGCGCCGGGGTGCTGCGGGATGTGAACGTCGCTCTGCTCGTGCGCCTCGCCCGGCGCCACGGGGTGGTGCTGCGGCTGCTGCCCCGGATCGGGGACTTCGTCGTGCCGGGGACACCGATCCTCGCGGTGCACGGAGGCCAGGTGCCCCGCAGGATCGGGGCCGCCGTGTCGGTGGGGGTGGAGCGGACCTTCCACCAGGACCTCGGCTTCGGGCTGCGGCAGCTCGCGGACATCGGACTGCGGGCCCTCTCCCCCGCCGTCAACGACCCGACGACCGCCGTGCAGGCGCTGGACCGGATCACGCAGTTCCTGGCCGCGGTGGCGAACCGCCCGCTGGGGGCCGTGCACCACCGCGACGGGAAGGGCGCGGTCCGGCTCGTGCAGGACGTACCGGGGTGGACGGATCTGGTGGATCTCGGCATCACCGAGATCCGGGGGTGCGCGCCGGGCAACCCCCAGGTGTCGCGGCGGATGCTGGCGGGTCTTGACGACCTGTTGTCCCTGGTGCCGGCCGAGCGCCGGGAGCCCCTGATCCGGCACCGCACGCTGTTGACGCAGCTGGTCGAGCGTACGGCGCCGGAGGCGGCCGACCGCGCGTTCGCGCTGGAAGGCGACCGTCAGGGGATCGGGTGACCGATGGAGGACGGGTGCGGGGGTTACGACGGGTGCGGGGGTTACGGCATCAGGTGGTGGTCCGGGAAGTTGCCCGGGAGCCGCTCCCCCTCCGGGCCATCGGTGACGGCCTTGACCAGCAGGTCGCCGCCGACGAACGCGCCGCGCCAGGACGCGCCGAATCCCCCGAACAGCTCGTCACGGTCGCCGCGCGAGCGGGGCTTGCCATGGCCGGTCTTGAAGGCCCGGATCTGCGGGGCGAGCCGCGCGTACGTCTCCGGGTCGTCGGTGGCGAGCGTCGCGACGAGGGCGCCGTTGGAGGCGTTCATCGCGGCGAGGAGCTCGGCCTCGGTGTCGACGAGGACGATCGTGTCGACCGGGCCGAAGGGTTCGGCGTGGTGGAGCGGTGAGGACGGGGGCGGGTTCAGGAGCGTGACGGGCGGGAGGTACGCCGAGGTGTCCTGGCCCGGCAGGAAACGGCCGTCGGCGAGGGAGCCCCGGTGGAGCGGGATCGCGCCCCGGTCGATGGCCTCGGCGACGTGGTCGCCGAGCTCCTTGGCCTTGGCCGCGTTGATGAGCGGGCCGAAGTCGAGGTCGGGAAGCGGGTCCTTCGGGTGCTCGACGGCGAGCGGGTGTCCGAAGCGGAGGTCGCGGACGGGGGGCAGGTAGGCGGCGAGGAAGTCGGCGAACAGGGTGCGTTCGACGACGAAGCGGGGGTAGGCGGTGCAGCGCTGCTTGCCGTAGTCGAAGAGCTTGGGGATCACGGCGGTGAGGGCCGGCCAGTCGCTGTGCTTCCAGACGCCCCAGGTGTTGAGGCCCTCCTGTTCGAGGATGTGGCGTTTGCCCAGGTCGGCGACCTCGGTGGCGATGCGCGCGCCGGTGTCGCGACCGCCCACGAACGAGACGCAGCCGATCTCCGGGGCGCGGACCAGGGCCTCGGAGAGCTCGCCCCCGCTGCCGCTGACGAGGGTGATCGGGATGCCCTCGCGGGCGGCGAGCGCGGCGGCGAGGGTGAGACAGGCGAGGCCGCCGTCGGTCGGGGTCTTGGCGATGACCGCGTTCCCTGCCAGGGCCTGTACGAGCAGGGCGTGGACGAGGACGGACATCGGGTAGTTCCAGCTGGCGATGTTGGAGACGGGGCCGGGCAGCGGGGCGCGGCCGACCAGCATGGTGTCGATGCCGTCGACGTACCAGCGCACGCCGTCGATCGCGCGGTCGACGTCGGCCTGGGCGAGCCGCCAGGGCTTGCCGATCTCCCAGACGAGGAGGAGGGCGAGCAGCTCGCGGTGGGCGGTGAGGGCGTCGAGGGTGGCGGAGACGCGGGCGCGGCGCTCGGCCGGCGGGAGGTGCCGCCAGGCCCGGTGCTGGTCGAGCGAGGCGCGTACGGCCTGGTGGGCGGTGGGGGCGTCGAGGCGGGGCGGGCCGGCGATGGGGCTGCCGTCCACGGGGCTGGTGGCGGGCAGCGGCCGTCCGTCGGGCTGCCAGGTGCCGGCCCAGAGGTTGAGGACGGTGTCGCCGCGGAACGCCTCGGGGGCGACGGTCAGGCAGCGCTGCCAGGCGTCGTCCCAGGCGGTGCCGGGCTTGAGGGTGAGGATGGGAGCCATGAGGTGTTCTCCGCTCTCGGTGCACGGTCGGGCGGGAGCAAGGGCGGGAGGTGCGGTGGCGGGGGTGCGATGACGCGGGTCCGATGACGGGTGGCGCGATGGCGCGGGCGGTGCGACGGCGGGAAGCGCGATGGCGCGGGAGGTGCGATGGCGCGGGAGGTGCGATGGCCGCGTCAATTCTGGGTGCGGGGGTCGGGGGCCGCCAGCCGGGCGACGACGAGGGAGGCGGTCTCGGTGGGCGTGGAGCCGACCTGGACCCCGGCCGCCTCCAGGGCCTTCCTCTTCCCCTCGGCCGTACCGGACGATCCGGAGACGATGGCTCCGGCGTGGCCCATGGTCCTGCCCTCGGGGGCGGTGAAGCCGGCGACGTAGGCGATGACGGGTTTGGTGATGTGCGCGGCGATGTGGTCGGCGGCGCGTTCCTCGGCGTCGCCGCCGATCTCGCCGATCATCACGATCAGATCGGTTTCGGGGTCGGCCTCGAAGGCGCTGAGACAGTCGATGTGGGTGGTGCCGACGACCGGGTCGCCTCCGATGCCGACGGCGGAGGAGAAGCCGTACTCCCGCAACTCGTACATGAGTTGGTAGGTGAGCGTGCCGGACTTGGAGACGAGTCCGATCCGGCCGGGCTCGGGGGCGATGTCGGCCGGGATGATGCCCGCGTTGGACCGGCCGGGGCTGATCAGGCCGGGGCAGTTGGGGCCGATGATCCGGGTGCCGTGGGCGCGGGCGTACGCCTGGAAGGCCACGGTGTCGTGGACGGGGACGCCCTCGGTGATGACGACGGCGAGGCCGATGCGGGCGTCGACGGCTTCGAGGACGGCCGCCTTGGCGAATGCCGGCGGGACGAAGACGACAGTGACGTCCGCCCCGGTGGCGGCGACGGCCTCGCGGACGGAGCCGAAGACGGGGATCCGGCGGCCGTCGAGGTCGACGGTGGTGCCGGCCTTGCGGGGGTTGACTCCGCCGACGACGTCGGTGCCGGCGGCGAGCATACGGCGGGTGTGCTTCATGCCCTCGGCGCCCGTCATGCCCTGGACGAGGACCTTGCTCTGCTGGGTCAGGAAGATGGCCATGGGTTCACATCCCTTCAGCGGGTGGTGCGCGTGGTTCAGCGGGTGGTGCGCGTGGTTCAGCGGGTGGCGAGTTCGGCGGCGCGGGCGGCGGCGCCGTCCATCGTGGTGGCCTGTTCGACCAGGGGGTGGGCGCGGGCGTCGAGGATGGCCCGGCCGCGCGCGGCGTTGTTGCCGTCGAGGCGGACGACGAGCGGCTGGGTCAGATGGACGGTTTCCAGGGCCCGGACGATGCCTTCGGCGACGGCGTCGCAGGCGGTGATGCCGCCGAAGACGTTGACGAGGACGGCCTTGACGTCGGGGTCGGAGAGGATGACGTCGAGGCCGTCGGCCATGACCTGCGCGGAGGCGCCGCCGCCGATGTCGAGGAAGTTGGCGGGTCGGGCGCCCCGGCCTGCGACGACGTCGAGGGTGGACATGACGAGGCCGGCTCCGTTGCCGATCACGCCGACCTCTCCGTCGAGCTTGACGTAGGTGAGGCCCCTGGCCGCCGCGGCGACCTCCAGCGGGTCGCCGTCGGGGTCGCGCGCCTCTGACCGCTCGCCCCAACGTGCCTGACGGAAGCGGGCGTTGTCGTCCACGGTGACCTTGCCGTCGAGGGCGAGGATCGCGCCGTCGGTGGTACGGACGAGGGGGTTCACCTCGACGAGCAGGGCGTCCTCCCCGACGAGGACCTGCCAGAGGCGGGCCAGGACATCGGCGGTCTCCGCCGGGAGCCCCGCCGCCGCGGCGATCTCGGCGGCCTTGGCCTCGGTGACCCCCTCGGCCGGGTCGATCGGGATCCGCGCGACGGCCTCGGGGCGGGCGGCGGCGACCGCCTCGATGTCCATGCCGCCCTCGGCCGAGGCGATGGCCAGGAACGTGCCGGCCGCCCGGTCGAGGACGTAACTGACGTAGTACTCCTCCTGGATGTCGACCGATTGGGCGAGCATGACTCGGCGGACCGTGTGCCCCTTGATGTCCATACCGAGGATCTGCCGGGCGGTGAGCTCGGCGGCCGCGGGGTCGGCCGCGAGTTTGACGCCGCCGGCCTTGCCCCGGCCACCGGTCTTCACCTGCGCCTTGACCACGACACGCCCGCCGAGGAGTTCGGCGGCGTGGCGGGCCTCGCGGGGGTGGTCGACGACGGCCGCGTCGGGGACCGCGATGCCGTAGCCCTTGAAGACTTCCCTTGCCTGGTGCTCGTACAGGTCCATCTCGGCTCCCTCACTCGAAAGTGCCGCACACCCCCTGGACACCATCCGGGCGATGCGGGATAACAAGCTTCATACAGTATTCGTCGACTGTATGCAATCGACCGCGATCACCCTCAACTCCCCTACGAAGGGACAGGACTTCGCCATGCCCGACGACAGCCAGCAGCAGCCCCAGCAGGAACGCATCTCCGGTGGACATCTGGTCGCCAAGGCCCTCAAGGCGGAGGGCGTCGAGGTCATCTACACGCTCTGCGGCGGCCACATCATCGACATCTACGACGGCTGTGTCGACGAGGGCATCGAAGTCGTCGACGTACGCCATGAGCAGGTGGCCGCGCACGCCGCCGACGGATACGCCCGGATCACCGGAAAGCCCGGCTGCGCCGTGGTCACCGCAGGTCCCGGCACCACCGACGCGGTCACCGGGGTCGCCAACGCCTTCCGCGCCGAGTCCCCCATGCTCCTGATCGGCGGTCAGGGAGCCCACACCCAGCACAAGATGGGCTCCCTGCAGGACCTGCCGCACGTCGACATGATGACCCCGATCACCAAGTTCGCCGCCACAGTCCCGGACACGGCCCGCGCGGCCGACATGGTCTCCATGGCCTTCCGCGAGTGCTACCACGGCGCGCCGGGGCCCTCCTTCCTGGAGATCCCTCGGGACGTCCTGGACGCCACCGTCCCGGTGGAGAAGGCACGCGTGCCGAAGGCCGGGCAGTACCGGGCCTCCACCCGCAGCGCCGGCGACCCCGAGGCGGTCGAGCGGCTCGCCGACCTGCTGGTGCACGCCGAGAAGCCGGCCGTGCTGCTGGGCAGCCAGGTCTGGACGACCCGGGCCACGGACGCGGCCGTCGAGCTCGTCCGCACCCTCAACGTCCCCGCGTACATGAACGGGGCGGGGCGCGGCACGCTGCCTCCCGGCGACCCGCACCACTTCCAGCTCTCCCGCCGCTACGCCTTCGCCAACGCGGACGTCATCGTCATCGTCGGCACGCCCTTCGACTTCCGGATGGGCTACGGCAAGCGGCTCTCCCCGGACGCCACCGTCGTCCAGATCGACCTCGACTACCGGACCGTCGGCAAGAACCGGGACATCGACCTCGGGATCGTCGGCGACGCGGGGCTGATCCTGAAGTCGGTCACGGAGGCGGCGACCGGCCGGCTCAACGGCGGGGCCATCAAGCGCAAGGCCTGGCTGGAGGAGCTGCGCACCGCCGAGCAGACCGCGCTGGACAAGCGGCTGCCGCAGCTGCGCTCGGACGCCTCGCCGATCCATCCGTACCGGCTGGTCAGCGAGATCAACGACTTCCTCACCGAGGACTCGATCTACATCGGCGACGGCGGGGACATCGTCACCTTCTCCGGTCAGGTCGTTCAGCCCAAGTCACCCGGGCACTGGATGGACCCGGGCCCGCTCGGCACGCTCGGTGTCGGCATCCCCTTCGTCCTGGCCGCCAAGCAGGCGCGGCCGGACAAGGAGGTGGTGGCGCTCTTCGGTGACGGCGCGTTCTCCCTCACCGGCTGGGACTTCGAGACGCTCGTCCGCTACAACCTCCCCTTCGTCGGCATCGTCGGCAACAACTCCTCGATGAACCAGATCCGTTACGGCCAGGCGCAGAAGTACGGCCTGGAGCGCGAGCGGGTCGGCAACACCCTCGGCGACGTGCACTACGACAAGTTCGCCCAGATGCTGGGCGGTTACGGGGAGGAGGTGCGGGACCCCGCCGACATCGCCCCGGCGCTGCGGCGCGCCCGCGAGTCCGGACTGCCGTCGCTGATCAACGTCTGGGTCGACCCCGACGCGTACGCCCCCGGAACCATGAACCAGACCATGTACAAGTGAGAGGCCGGTCTCCGTCGTGACCAAGACACAGGACACCCAGGCACAGAGCACCAAGGCGCTCGAAGGCGTTCGCGTCCTCGACATGACGCATGTGCAGTCCGGTCCCTCCGCCACGCAGCTGCTCGCCTGGCTCGGCGCGGACGTGGTGAAGCTGGAGGCTCCTTCGGGTGACATCACCCGCAAGCAGCTGCGGGACATCCCGGACGTCGACTCGCTCTACTTCACGATGCTCAACTGCAACAAGCGGAGCATCACCCTCAACACGAAGACCGAGCGCGGCAAGGAGCTCCTGACCGCGCTGATCCGGCGCAGTGACGTCATGGTCGAGAACTTCGGCCCGGGGGCCGTCGACCGGATGGGCTTCACCTGGGATCGCATCCAGGAGATCAATCCACGAATCGTCTATGCCTCCATCAAGGGGTTCGGGGACGGCCCGTACACCAACTTCAAGGCGTACGAGGTCGTCGCTCAGGCCATGGGCGGCTCGATGGCCACCACCGGGTTCGAGGACGGTCCGCCGCTGGCGACGGGCGCCCAGATCGGGGACTCCGGCACCGGCATCCATGCCGTGGCGGGAATCCTGGCGGCGCTCTTCCAGCGCGAGAACACCGGGCGGGGGCAGCGGGTGAACGTCGCGATGCAGCACGCGGTGCTGAATCTCTGCCGGGTGAAGCTGCGGGATCAGCAGAGGCTTTCGCACGGTCCGCTCTCCGAGTATCCCAACGAAGATTTCGGCGAGGAAGTCCCTCGTTCGGGTAATGCTTCCGGCGGCGGTCAGCCGGGCTGGGCCGTGCGGTGTGCGCCGGGCGGGCCCAACGACTACGTGTACGTCATCGTCCAGCCCGTCGGCTGGGCACCGGTCTCGGAGCTCATCGGCCGGCCCGAACTCGCCGAGGACCCGGAGTGGTCGACGCCGGAGGCACGGCTGCCCAAGCTCCCCAAGATGTTCCAGCTGATCGAGGAGTGGTCCTCGACGCTGCCCAAGTGGGAGGTCCTTGAGCGGCTCAACGCCCGGGGCATCCCGTGCGGTCCGATCCTCTCCACCAAGGAGATCATCGAGGACGCCTCGCTGGTCGCCAACGAGATGGTGGTCGAGGTCCCCCACCCCGAGCGCGGCAGCTTCACGACGGTCGGCTCCCCGCTCAAGCTCTCGGACTCCCCCGTGGAGGTCGTCAGCTCTCCCCTGCTCGGTGAGCACAACGAAGAGGTCTACGTCGGCGAGCTGGGGCTCGGCGACGAGGAACTGCGGCTGCTGAAGACGAGCGGGGTGATCTAGGTGACGGCGCACAGCACGGCGCGCGACGCGACCCACAGCACGGCGCACAGCTTCGACCGGAGGGCCGTACGCGAACTGCTCGATGTCGTACGGGCGGAGGGGCGTACCGCGCTCACCGCGCCCGAGGGGAAGACGATCGCCGACGCGTACGGGATCGCCGTTCCGGGTGAGGCCCTCGCGCGGGACGTGGACGAGGCGGTGGCGCAGGCCGACCGGCTCGGCGGGAAGGTCGTTCTGAAGATCGTCTCCCCCGACATCCTGCACAAGACCGACGCGGGCGGTGTGGTCGTCGGGGTGGAGGGGGCGGCGCAGGTCCGTGAGGCGTTCTGTCGGATCGTCGACAACGCCCGGGCCTACGCCCCCGACGCGCGGATCGACGGCGTACAGGTGCAGCAGCAACTGCCGCCGGGGCAGGAGGTCATCGTCGGCGCCGTCGCCGACCCTGCCTTCGGCAAGGTCGTCGCCTTCGGCCTCGGCGGGGTGCTCGTGGAGGTGCTGAAGGACGTCACCTTCCGGCTGGCGCCGGTGACCGCGGACGAGGCGGTGTCGATGCTGGACTCGATCCGCGCGGCGGAGATCCTGCGCGGGGTGCGCGGGGCGCCGGCCGTGGACCGTTGGGCGCTGGCGGAGCAGATCCGGCGCGTGTCCCACCTGGTCACCGACTTCCCCGAGATCGCCGAGGTCGACCTCAATCCGGTGATCGCCACCCCCGAGGGGGCCATGGCGGCCGACATCCGGATCATCCTCGCCTCCGAAGTACCGGTTCCGCGACGGACGTTCACCCGCGAGGAGATCCTCCGCTCGATGCGGCGACTGATGGAGCCGCGCGCGGTGGCCGTGATCGGGGCCTCCAACGAGCGGGGGAAGATCGGCAATTCGGTGATGCGCAACCTCGTCGACGGCGGATTCCCCGGTGAGATCCATCCGGTGAATCCCCGGGCCGATGACATCCTCGGCCGCAAGGCGTACAAGAGTGTCACGGACGTTCCCGGTGAGGTGGATGTGGCGGTCTTCGCGATCCCCGCTCCGTTCGTGGCATCGGCGCTGGAGGAGGTGGGTCGCAAGGGCATTCCGAACGCGGTGCTGATCCCGTCCGGCTTCGCCGAGACCGGGGAGCACGCGCTGCAGGACGAGATCGTCGCGGTGGCGGAGCGGTACGGCATCCGGCTCCTGGGCCCGAACATCTACGGGTACTACTCGACCTGGCAGGACCTGTGCGCCACCTTCTGCACGCCGTACGACGTCAAGGGCGGCGTGGCGCTGACCTCGCAGTCGGGCGGGATCGGGATGGCGATCCTTGGCTTCGCCCGGACCACGCGGACGGGTGTGTCGGCGATCGTCGGGCTCGGCAACAAGTCGGACATCGACGAGGACGACCTGCTGACCTGGTTCGGTGAGGATCCCCGTACCGACTGCATCGCGATGCACCTGGAGGACCTCAAGGACGGGCGGGCCTTCGTCGAGGCGGCCCGGCTGACCGTGCCGAAGAAGCCGGTGGTCGTCCTCAAGGCCGGGCGCACCAGTGCCGGCGCGCGGGCGGCCGGCTCGCACACGGGCGCGCTCGCGGGTGACGACGCGGTGTACGACGACATCCTGCGGCAGGCGGGTGTCATCCGGGCGCCGGGGCTGAGCGACATGCTGGAGTACGCGCGGGCCCTGCCCGTGCTGCCGGCGCCGCGCGGGGACAACGTCGTCGTCATCACCGGGGCGGGTGGCTCGGGGGTGCTGCTGTCGGACGCGATCGTGGACAACGGGCTGCGGCTGATGGAGATCCCTGAGGACCTGGACGCCGCCTTCAAGGCGTTCATCCCGCCCTTCGGGGCGTCGGGCAATCCGATCGACATCACGGGCGGCGAGCCGCCGTCGACGTACGAGGCCACCATCAGGCTCGGTATGGAGGATCCGCGGATCCACGCGCTCGTCCTCGGCTACTGGCACACCATCGTCACTCCCCCGATGGTCTTCGCCGAGCTCACCGCGCGCGTGGTGGCGGAGTTCCGCGAGCGGGGCGTCGAGAAGCCGGTCGTGGCGTCGCTCGCGGGCGACGTCGAGGTCGAGGAGGCCTGCCAGTACCTGTTCGAGCGGGGTGTCGTCGCCTACCCGTACACGACGGAGCGGCCGGTCGCGGTGCTCGGCGCGAAGTACCGGTGGGCGCGGGCGGCGGGGCTCCTGGGCGGTGATGCGGTGAGCTGAGCGACAGCTCGAACCACGGGGCTCGCGGCGGCCGTATCCCGCCCGCCGCGGGCCCCGGTGCGAAGGGAACGGACAGGGGGCGCTGGCCAGACTTCTTCCACGCGAGGGGTTCGATCTCCATGACGACAACCGACATCACCACCACCCTCCCTTACAGGGAGGTGACGGACGCCAACGGCCGCACGTACCGGCTCGGTGAGACCGACGTCGACCTGATGGGCCGCACACGCAAGTGGATGGTCATCCTGCCCTGGGTGGGCATGATGGGCATCAGTTCGGCGGAGTACGCGTTCGCGTCCGCCGAGGACACCCTGCACACCGCGCACAGCTGGAGCAGTGCGCACATCTTCTGGATGCTCGGCGTCTGGGTCTTCTTCCAGGCCGCGGTGGCCTTCCCGGCCGGAAAGCTGCGCGAGAGCGGGCGGTTGCCTGCCCGCTGGGCGATGATGCTGGGCGCGCTCGGCACGCTGCTCGGCTATGTCTCGCTCGCCTTCGCGCCGCATGTGATCGTCGCCTATGTCGGCTTCGGCATGTTCAGCGGTATGGGCGCGGGCATGGTCTACGCGACCTGCGTGAACATGGTCGGCAAGTGGTATCCCGAGCGCAAGGGCGGCAAGACGGGCTTCGTGAACGGCGGCTTCGCCTACGGCTCGGTGCCGTTCGTCTTCATCTTCACCGGCTACATGGACCTGACGAACTTCCGCTGGGTGCTGGTCGCCGTCGGGATCTTCCTGGCCGCGATGGTCGCGGTGGCCGGGTACTTCTTCCAGGACCCGCCGAAGAACTGGTGGCCGGCCCAGGTGGATCCGCTGAAGAAGCCGGACGACCCGCGCGCGCGGCGGGCGATGGAGAAGAACCCGCCGGCGGTGAAGCAGTACACGCCGATCGAGGCCTGGCGGACCGGGCGGGTCGCGCTGATGTGGTTCTGTCTGCTCTGCACCTCGGGCGTCAACATCTTCGGCATCGCCTTCCAGGTGCCGTTCGGCGACGAGGCGGGCTTCGCGGGCGGGATCGTGGCGACGGCGATGTCGCTGAAGGCCATCGTGAACGGCACCGGACGCGGCGTGATCGGCTGGCTCTCCGACCGGTACGGCCGCAAGCAGTGCCTGATCTTCGTCTGCATCGTCCTGGGGCTCGCGCAGTACGGCATCCTCTGGTCGGGCAACATCCACAACCTGCCGCTGTTCCTGGTGTTCTCCAGCATCTCCGGTTTCGGCGGCGGCGCGATCTTCCCGATGTTCGCGGCGATGACGGCGGACTACTTCGGGGAGAACAACAACGCCTCCAACTACGGCCTGGTCTACAGCTCCAAGCTGGTGTCGGGTCTGCTCGGCTCCGGGATGGGCGCGGTCGTGGTCTCGGCCTGGGACTACTCGGGCGCGTTCGTGCTCGCCGGGTCGATCTCGCTGTTCGCCGGGTTCGTGGCGCTGTTCCTGCATCCGCCGGGGCGGCCGCGGGCCCGCCGGATACCGGCGAACCCGCGGCCGATCAGCCGGGACGTGTGAACGTGACGGCCTTCCGGCAGCTCAGCGGTGCTTCTCGCGCAGGGAGTGCAGGTGCGCGCTGGACTTGCGGGCGAACGCGAAGGACTCGACCGGGTTGTCGTGTTCGGCCTGCCAGTGGTGGGAGCGGTATCCGTGGTGGGTGCGGTTCACCGCCGAGATGAAGCGCCGGTAGTCGATGTCTCCGTCCCCGACGTCCGCCATGCGGTAGCCGTCGCGGACGGAGTCGTCGCGTTCGCCGTCCTTCACGTGGAAGAGCGGGTAGCGGTGGGGCTGGTCGAGGACGTAGCGCAGCGGGTCGAAGGGGGCGGGGGTGCCGTCGGCGCGGCGGGAGAAGCGGAACTGGGCCGCGTACGCCCAGTAGACGTCCATCTCGAGGTGGACGAGATCGGGGTCGGTCTCGGCGAGCAGGACGTCGTAGAGCCGGACGTTCGGCCGGTCGGTGGCGAAGGAGAACTCCTCGGCGTGGTTGTGCTGGTAGAACTTCATGCCGCGCTTCTTCGCCGCCGCGCCGTACTGGTTGAACTCCTCGGCGCAGCGCTTCCAGCCGTCGACGGTGGCGCCGTAGCGCCAGGGTCCTGAGGCGGTGCCGATGTGCGGGAGGCCGAGGGCCTGGGCGTCGTCGAGGACCTTGTCGAGGTTCTGCGCGAAGGTGTAGGCGTTCGGGTCGCCGTCGTTGTAGTAGCCGACGTGGCTGCCGATGCCGCGCAGTCCGTTCTCGCGGGTCAGCTTCTTGAGTTCGGCGAGGGTGATCGGGCCGGCGGAGCCCTGGCTGTAGCCGGCGAACTCGACCTCGTCGTAGCCGTACTTGCTCAGTTCGGCGAAGACGGCGGCGAAGCCGAGGGTGGCGACCTTGTCGCGGAGTGAGTAGAGCTGGATGCCGAGGCGGCCGGGCGGAAGGACGGGGCGGCCCTTGCCGTGACCGTCTCCGCC
Organism: Streptomyces sp. NPDC048370; assembly: GCF_043200825.1. Classification (NCBI taxonomy): domain Bacteria; kingdom Bacillati; phylum Actinomycetota; class Actinomycetes; order Kitasatosporales; family Streptomycetaceae; genus Streptomyces; species Streptomyces sp. NPDC048370. The sequence goes on from NZ_JBICYI010000001.1 coordinate 796,199, forward strand.
TTGGCCGTCGCCTTGGCCGGCTCCGGGGCCGTGGGTGCTGTCGGTCGCTTCCGCGGCGGCGGCCTGGGGTGCGGTCGCTCCGAGCAGGGCCGCGGCGGTGGCGCCTGCGGCGACGCCGAGCATGTTCCGTCTGCTGAGCTTCTGGGTCAGTTCCGGGTCGGGGGTGGCGGGCGAGATGCGGCGGGCGCGGGTCATCTGTGGATAACTCCTCGTTGTCGGTGGGCTCTGCTTCACTGGAGTCCGGTCAAGAAAGACCGGCCAGTCGGAGCAAGAGGGACTTCACATCGGTGGCCGCTACGCGGCCGCTCACAGCGCGGGGGGTGGAGCACAGAATGAGCGGACCTTCGTCATCGCTCGTGGGGAGGCGGCCATGGCTGCCGCGAATAGGTGAGGGATCGAGGGGTACGACCGCGAGCCGGTAGCGCATGCCGAGCTTCTTGCGGGCGATCGCCTTCGCCGCCTTGACCCGTACGTAGGGATCGAGCGGGTCCATGAAGAGTTCGGCGGGGTCGTAGCCGGGTTTCCGGTGGATCTCGACGAGCTGGGCGAAGTCGGGCGCGTCCGCGTCGTCGAGCCAGTAGTAGTACGTGAACCACGCGTCGGGCTCGGCGAGGGCGACTAGCTCGCCCGAGCGGGGGTGGTCGAGGCCGTGCTCCTTCTTGCCCTCGTCGTCCAGGAGTCGCTCGACGCCGGGGAGCCCGCTGAGGGTCTCGCGGACGGTGTCGAGGTCCTCGGGGCGGCGGACGTAGACGTGGGCGAGCTGGTGGTCGGAGACCGCGAAGGCGCGGGAGGTCATCGGGTCCAGGTACTCCATGCCGTCCTGGGTGTGGACCTCCAGGAGGCCGGCGCGGCGCAGGGCCCGGTTGATGTCGACGGGCCGGTTCACCCGGGTGATGCCGTACTCGGAGAGGGCGACGACCGTGCGGCCTTCGGCTCGGGCGTCGTCGAGGAGGGGGGCGAGCGCGGCGTCCAGGTCGGCCGCGGCGCGGAAGGCGCGCGGGTCGTCGGGGCCGTACCGCTGGAGGTCGTAGTCCAGGTGCGGGACGTAGGCGAGGGCCAGGTCGGGGTGGCGGGTGCGGAGGATGTGGCGGGTGGCGTCGATGATCCACCGGCTGGAGACCAGGTCGGCGCCCGGGCCCCAGAAGTGGAAGAGGGGGAAGGTGCCGAGTTTCTCGGTGAGTTCGTCGTGGAGGGCCGGGGGCCGGGTGTAGCAGTCGGGCTCCTTGCGGCCGTCCGCGTAGTAGACGGGACGGGGGGTGACGGTGATGTCGGTGTCGGCGCCCATGGCGTACCACCAGCAGATGTTGGCGACGGTGTAGCCGGGGTGGGCCCGGCGGGCGGCGTCCCAGAGTCTGTCGCCGGAGACGAGGCCGTTGTGTTGGCGCCAGAGGAGGACGTCGCCGAGTTCGCGGAAGTACCAGCCATTGGCGACGATGCCGTGCTCGGAGGGGAGGGTGCCGGTGAGGAAGGTGGTCTGGGCGGTGCAGGTGACGGCCGGCAGGACGGTGGAGAGCGGGGCCTGTGAGCCCGCCGCGCCGAGGGCGCGCAGGCGGGGCATGTGCTCCAGGAGGCGAGGGGTCAGACCGACGACGTCGAGGACGAGGAGGGGGGTGGGCCGGGTGTCGCTCCGGGGGCTGGTCATGGGAGTTCCTTGAGGCCGAGGTCGGTCAGCAGGTCGCGGGCCAGGGTGAGTTCGGCGGCGATGCCGTCGGCGAGGCGGGCGCGGTTGCGGGGGCGCCGGTCGGCCGGGAGCGCCTGCCAGGTGTAGGTCTCGACCTCCAGGTGGTGGGTACGCGGACGCGGGCCGCCGAGGAGGAGGGCGAGGGTGGAGCGGAGGACCGGAAGGGTGGAGGTGAGCGGAGGCTCGGGCGGGGCGTGCAGGGGGACGTGGAAGTGGGAGCGCCAGGGGGCTCCGTCGGGCAGGGCCCGGCCGGAGACCGCTTCGGGCAGGTCGTCGGTGCCGCGCAGTCCGGCGGCGGTCCGGGTGCGGGTCTGGTGGAGGAAGCGGGGTTCGGCGAAGGCGGCGAGCGCGGCGCGGACCTCCGGGAGATGGGGGTGCTCGGCGTGCAGGGCGGCGGAGAGCTGGGCCTTGACGACGGGGATGCCGGCGGTGCCGAGGGCGCCCAGGGCGGTCGGCGGATCTTCGAAGGAGGTGGCGAGATGACAGGTGTCGAGGCAGATGCCGACGCGGGGGGTTGAGAGGGCGGTGAGCGGGGCGATCGCGTCGGCGGTGGTCTCGACGGTGCAGCCAGGTTCCGGTTCGAGTCCGATCCGGATGCTCTTCCCGGTGAGTTCCTCCAGGGCGTCGAGGCGTTCGGCGAGGGTGGTCAGGGCGGCGAGGGCGGCGTCCTCGGCGCGGGAGTCGAAGGGGGTGCGCCAGGCGAGCGGCAGGGTGGAGACGGAGCCCTCGGTGACGTCGTCGGGGAGGAGGGCGGCGAGGAGCCGGGCCAGGTCGGAGGTGTGGGCGAGGCGTTCGGGGCGGGTCCAGTCCGGTTGGTAGACGCGGTACTTGACCTCTGCGGCGCCGAACCCCTCGTACGGGAAGCCGTTGAGGGTGACGACCTCCAGGCCGCGGCGGTCGATCTCGGCGCGCAGCGCGCGGAGCGAGCCGGGGTCGGTGATCAGGGCGTGGGCTGCGTCCCGGGCGAGCCAGAGGCCGATGCCGAGGCGGTCGCGGCCCAGGCGCCGGCGGACGGGTTCGCAATGGTCCCGGAGTTGGGCGAGGACGCCGTCGAGGGTCTCGGCGGGGTGGACGTTGGTGCAGTAGGCGAGGTGGACGGTGGAGCCGTCAGGGTGGCGGAAGCGCATCGGCCGGCCCGCCTCATTCCCCGCCGCGGAGGACGGAGTTGCCCTGATGCGTGGGGGTGTCGGTGGAAGGGGGGTCGAGACGGAGGCGGCCGCTGAGGCCGTAGAAGGCGACGGGGTTGCGCCAGAGCACCCGGTCGACGTCGTCGTCGGAGAATCCGGCGGCGAGCATGGCGTCGCCGACCTTGCGGGTCTTCAGCGGGTCGCTGTTGCCCCAGTCGGCGGCCGAGTTCACCAGGACGCGGTCCGGGCCGTGGTCCTTGAGCACGGCGACCATGCGGTCCTCGTCCATCTTGGTGTCGGGGTAGACGGAGAAGCCCAGCCAGGCGCCGCTGTCGGCGGCCTCCTTGACGGTGGTCTCGTTGAGGTGGTCGAGGAGGACCCGTTCGGGGGCGAGCGCGGACTCGCGGACGACGTCGAGGGTCCTGCGCAGTCCGGCGAGCTTGTCGCGGTGCGGGGTGTGGACGAGGGCGGGCAGGCCGTGGTCGGCGGCCAGCTGGAGCTGTGCGGCGAGGGCGGTGTCCTCGGCGGGGGTCATGGAGTCGTAGCCGATCTCGCCGACGGCGACGACGTTGTCCTTGACGAGATAGCGGGGCAGGAGGTCGAGAACGGGGGTGCAGCGGGGGTCGTTGGCCTCCTTGGGGTTGAGGGCGAGGGTGCAGTGGTGGGCGATGCCGTACTGGGCGGCGCGGAAGGGTTCCCAGCCGAGGAGGGAGTCGAAGTAGTCGACGAAGGAGGCGGGTGAGGTGCGGGGCTGGCCGAGCCAGAAGGCGGGCTCGACCAGGGCGCGGACTCCGGCGTCGTACATCGCGCGGTAGTCGTCCGTAGTGCGCGAGGACATGTGGATGTGGGGGTCGAAGATGCGCATCAGGACTCCTCGGTGACGGCCGTGGGGGAGGTGAGGGCGAGAACGCGGTGGAGGTCGGTGGGGACGGGGCGGCCGGCGGCGGTGCGTTCGGCGGCGTAGTCGGTGAGCATCCGGGCGAGTTCGCTGTCGCCCCCGGCGCGTTCGTGGAGGCCGGCGACGGTGTCGACGGGGACGCCGGTGAAGAGGCACTTGAGGACGGCCTGGCGCCAGGGGTGGGGGGCGAGGTGGGAGGCGGCGTAGGGACCGAGGGCGGCGGCGATCAGGTGGGTGTCGTGGGTGCGTAGGGCGTCCTCGACGAGGGGCAGGGCCTCGTGGCCCGCGACGAGGGAGGGGAGGGCGATGAGGACGGCGCGGCGCTCGGGGGCTGAGCCGTGGTGGTAGAGCCGGGTGAGGACGGCCGGCTCGGCGCGGGCCGCTCGGAGCAGGGCGACGCGGACGGAGTCGGCGTGTTCCTGGCCGCAGTGCCGGCCGGCGGAGGCGAAGCGCAGCTCCCAGAGGGCGGTGCGGTCGGTGGCGGCGGTGAGGGCCTCGTCGAACCAGGTCCGGGCGGTCGGGGTCAGCATGTCGGCTCCCTCGGTGGGGTGGTGTGGCCCACGTGACCGCGGAGGAACGCGAGGGAGGAGCGGGCGAGTTCCGGGCCTGCGTGGGAGTGGCGGGGCAGTTCGACGACCGTCAGGCCCGGGTAGCCCGCGGCGGTGAGCTCGGCGAGGGCGGCGAGGACGGGTGGGAAGTCGATCTCGCCCTCGCCGAACGGGAGGTGCTCGTGGACCCCTCGGCGCATGTCCTCGATCTGGACGTGGTGCAGCCAGGGTGCGGCGGCGCGGACGCAGTCGGCGGGGGACGCGGTCTCCAAGCACTGGCAGTGGCCGATGTCGAGGGTGAGGCCGAGGTGGCGGGGGTCCGGATCGCCGAGGAGGGAACGGAGGGTGTGGAAGTCGTCGAGGGTGGCGAGGAGGTGACCTGGTTCGGGTTCGACGGCGAGGGGGACGCGGGCGGCGGCCGCGGCTTCGATGACGGGGACGAGGGATTCCGCGAGACGCTTCCAGGCGGTCTCGTCGGTGGTCCCCTGCGGGGTGATGCCGCTGAAGCAGTGCACGGCGTGGGCACCGAGGTCGGAGGCGACGCGGACCGCGCGGAGCAGGAGGTGGACGCGGGCGGCACGGGCCTCGGGGTCCGGGTCGAGGAGTGACGGGCCGTGCTTGCGGCGGGGGTCGAGGACGTAGCGGGCGCCGGTCTCGACGGTCACGCCGAGCCCGAGGGCGTCCAGGCGTCGGGCCACCTGGGCGGTGCGGGCGGGGAGATCGGGGGCGAGGGGGTCCAGGTGCATGTGGTCGAGGGTGAGGCCGACGCCGTCGTGGCCGAGGTCGGCGAGGAGGGCGAGAGCGTCGTCGAGCCGGAGGTCGGTGAGGCCGTTGGTGCCGTAACCGAAGCGGATGGCGGGCGGGCTGGGGGTGGGGCTCGGGCTGAAGCCGCCGCCGGGACTCGGGCTCGTACTCGGGCTCGTACGGGGGTTCGGGCTCATGTCGGGCTCACCTTCCGGGCGAGGGCGCGGGCGAGGGGGGCGAGGCCGAGCACCAGGAGCGCGGTGCCGGGCGCGCCGGACCGGGCGGCGAGGGTGGCCTGGAGCGGGATCAGGGCACGGATCCCGGCGCCGACGGAGCGCTGGGTGAGGGGTGGTGACGGGTTGAGGGCCGCGTGGAGGAGGGGGGTGGCCGGGGTGCGGGCGTAGGAGGCGGCGAGGGCGGCCGTGACGAGGGGGCCCACCGCGGCGGCCGTGGCGGACGGGCCGCCCGGCGAGGAGACGCCTCGGACCGTGGGCCGGGCTGTGGACCGGGCTGTGGGCCGGGCTGTGGACCGGGCCGTCAACGCCGTCAGGGTCAGGGTGGTGACGAGGGCGAGGAGCGGGGTGCGCGTCGAGCCGCCCTGGGTCTCGTGGCGGGAGACCGCGGTGACCGCGTAGGTGTGGGCGCCGACGACAGCGGCCGCTTGGAGCGCGGCCGGACGCGGCCGGGTCCGGTGGGGATCCGTGGCAGCCGGGCCGCTCGATGTGGCGACGGTGCCGAGGAGGAGGTCCAGGGCGCGGGCGGTGGCCATCGTGGCGGGGGCCGCGGGGGTGTGCTTGAGGTGCAGGTCGTAGGACCAGACCGTCGCCGCGAGGGCGGTGGCCGTCGCCAGGGCGGGGCGCCCCGCGCGGGCCGCGAGCGCGAGTCCCGCGGCCGTCAGGGCGGCGGAGGCCACGAGGGCGGCGCGGGGGGTGACGCGGCCCGAGGGGATGGGGCGGTGGGGGCGGTCGACGGCGTCCTCGGCGCGGTCGGCCCAGTCGTTGAGCGCCATGCCCGCCTCGTACAGACAGAGGGAGGAGCCGATGGCGAGCAGGGTGGAGCGGTTGGGGCGGAGGCCGGCCGCCGCCGCGCCCGCCAGGGCGTCGCCCGGCACGGTGGCAAGCGCGGAGACCCGCAGCAGTTCCGCCCAGGCCGTGACGCGCCCGCGCGCCCGGCTCACGGCCCGGCTCACCGGGCCTCCCCCAGGCGGGCCGCGAAGGCCACGAGGCGCGCGTACTGGTCGGCGAGGCCCGCCGGGGCCTCGCCCTCCGGGTCCTTGAAGTAGAAGGCGAGGTCGTCGAGGGGCCCCGAGAGAGCCGTCTCGTGGGCGCGGGCCGTCAGGCGGGCGAGGTCCAGGACGAGGGGCGCCGCCAGGGCCGAGTCGCAGCCCTGCCAGGTGGTCTGCAGGACCATCCGGGAGCCGAGGAAGCCGTCGAAGGCGATGTGGTCCCAGGCCGTCTTCCACTCTCCGAGCGCGGGGACGTCGTCGATGTGGACCTCGCCCTCCGGGGCGTGGCCGAAGACGTCGGCGAGGACCCGTTCCTTGCCCGCGTTCTTGGCGGCCGCCGCGGCCGGGTCGGCGAGGGCGGCCCCGTCTCCGCCGCCCAGCAGGTTGGTGCCCGACCAGGCCCGTACGGTCAGGGCGCGCTGGAGGAACATCGGGGCGAGGACGGAGCGCAGGAGGGTCTGGCCGGTCTTCCCGTCGCGGCCCGCGTGGGGCAGGCCGCTCGCCGCGGCGGTGTCGGCGAGTGCGGGGTGGCGCAGTCCGGTCGAGGGGGTGAAGTTGACGTACGGGCAGCCGGACCGGAGCGCGGCGGCCGCGTAGAGGGAGCTGGGTGGGAGCTCGGCGCCCCCCGACGCCGGCTCCGTGGAGGCCACATTGACCACGACGACCCGGTCCAGTTCCAGCCGGATCCGGAAGTCCGTCAGGTCGGCGGCGAAGGAGGCGATCAGTTCCTCCTCCGTACGGGTGTCGCCGGGCAGGGGTCCGCCGGGCCTGATCTCCGCGTCGGCTGCGCGCAGTTCGGCCGCGACGGCGGCGGTGAGGCCGTGCGGGATGACACCCGCGACGGTGAGCCCCTCGGCCCGTTTGGGCAGCGGACACGTCGCCGTGTCGTGTCCGCCGAAGACGAGGGAGGCGAGCGGTGGGAGGCCCGCCCCGGCGAAGGGGGCGGTCTCGGTCACCATGCCGGTCGGTGGGTGCAGGCCCGCCGTGGCGGCGGCGCAGCCGGCCACCGCCGTGGTGGCGACGGAGCCGCGCGCTCCGACGAGCCAGACTCCCGTACGCCCGACGGCTTCCGTGTGTGTTCCTGTGGTCACGACCCTGCCTCCCTGGACTGTGGTGGAGGCGGCGGGCGGGGGGTACGGCGCCTCCCCGCCCGCCGCCGGCTGGGCAGGGGGCTCTACGAGGGGAGCTCCCTGAGCTTGATGGCGCGGAAGGACACCTGGTCGCCGGCTCCGTGGTTCTGGATGCCGATGTGGCCGTCCTTGAGGCTCCGCGCCGGATCGGTGTTGGTGAAGTCGTTGATCTTCACGCCGTTGAGGAACACCTGGAGCCGTTCGCCCTGGACGCGGATCTCGTAGCTGTTCCACTGGCCCGGCGGCCGCAGCACGGCGTCGCGCGCCGCGAGGTTGGCGGACTTGAAGCCGTAGACGGCTCCGGTGGTCCGGTCGGCGGCGTCGGTGGCGTCGATCTGGATCTCGTACCCCTTGTTCACGGCGGACCAGGGGTCGTCGGAGGCGGGGAAGCCGACGAAGATGCCGGAGTTGTCGTCGCCCGCCGCCTTCCAGTCGAGCGTGAGCGAGTAGGAGGAGAACTCCTTGGCCTGGTACCAGAGCATGCCCATGCCGCCCACCGAGCGCAGTTCGCCGTCGACGACGTCGAAGCTGCCGGGTCCGGCCTGCTTCCAGCCCTCCCGGGTCTCTCCGTTGAAGAGCTCGCGGTAGCCGGTCCGCGGCCGGCAGTCGGCCGCGGTCTGGCCGGTGGCGTACCGGAGCCCGCCGAGGAGGTGCTGGCGGAAGGCCGGCTCGGCGTAGGACTCCTTGGTGTGGCCGCCGCCGGTGTAGAAGGAGCGCCCGCCGCCGTAGGACTTGCACCAGGCGATCGGGTGGTCGCCCTTCATGGTGCCGCCCTCGTAGCTGGTCTCGTCGAGGGTGGCGAGGATCCGGGCCTGGCCGCGCGGGTTGGTGCGGTAGTTGTACCACTCGTCGGTGCGCTGCCAGGGGCCGTCGAGGTGCTCGGTGGCCGGGTGGTCGTGGTCCTCGACCCGTACGGTCGCGGGCTGGATGTGCGGGTGGGAGGCGAAGTGGGCGCCGACGAGCCCGCCGTAGAACTCCCAGTCGTACTCGGTGTCGGCGGCGGCGTGGACGCCCATGTAGCCGCCGCCGGTGGAGACGTAGTGCTCGAAGGCGGTCTGCTGCTCGGCGTTGAGCACGTCACCGGTCGTCGAGAGGAAGACGACGGCGTCGTAGCGGGCGAGGTTGTTGGTGGTGAACTGGCGGGGTTCCTCGGTCGCGTCGACGGTGATGCCGCTCTGGGCGCCGAGTTCCTTCAGCGCCGTGATGCCGGTGCCGATCGAGTCGTGCCGGAATCCGGCGGTGCGGGAGAAGACGAGGACGCGCTTGGCGTTCCGGTCGGCGGGGGTGTTGGAGATCGTGAAGTCGTCCACGTCGTAGAGCGCGCCCGCGCCGCCCTTGAAGACGAGGAAGAGTTCGGTGGTCCGGCGGGGCACGTTCCGCAGGGGTACGTCGATGTCCTGGAAGGTCTCCCAGCCGCCGGTGACGGGGACGGGCGCGGAGCCGTGCAGGGGGCCGGTGGGCGAGCCGGTGCGGACTTCGAGGAAGCCGCCGACGCCGCCGGAGGAGACGCGGGCGGTGAGCTTGGTGGCCCCGGTCAGGTTGTAGGGCTTGAGGGAGATCCAGTCTCCGTCGTGGATGTCGCCGACGGTCCGGCCGCCGTTCGCCTCGGTCTTGTCGAAGACGTTGACGCCGTTCTGGGCGTCGAAGTGCTCGGCCTGGCGATGGCGCGGCTGGAGCTTGGCCTGGTCGTGGGTGGTGAGGGCGGCCTGGCCGCCGCCTCCGCCGTCGGTGTACTCGGCGTCGAAGACGGCGAAGATGTTGGCGTCGTCGTCGTGGCCGCCGTCGGCGGAGGTCTTGATGGTTCCGGAGCATCCGTTGGCCGAGGTGACGGGGTGGCCGTGGCTGTCGTGGCCGAGGACGTAGGTGACCTTGACCTTGGCGCAGTCGATCGCGCCGTCCTCCGGGTCGGTGACCTTCACCGTGAAGGGGATCTCGTCGCCGAAGGCGAAGAGGGCTCCCTCCGCGGGGAGTTCGAGGGTGACCTTGGGCGCGGTGTTGCCGACGACGACGTGGACGGAGGCCGATCCTGTGCGGCCGGTCGCGTCCTTCGCGGTCACGGTCGCCGTGTACGTGCCGTTCTTCCGGTACGTGTACGTGGGGTTGGCGGCCGTCGACGTACCGCCGTCGCCGAACTCCCAGCTGTAGGTGAGGGCGTCGCCGTCACCGTCGGTGGTGCCGGCGGAGGAGAAGGCGACCTTCAGGGGTGCCACACCTGACGTCTTGTTCGCGCTCGCCTCGGCGACCGGGGAGCGTCCGCCGGTGGCGTTCTCGATGCGGTAGAGCCCGGAGTTGTGGTCGCCGCCGAACCAGGCGGTGCCGTAGTCGAGGACGTACAGCGCGCCGTCCGGGCCGAAGGCCATGTCCATCACCTGTGTGCCGGTCCACGGCACGGGGTTGATGGACTGGACGGTGCCGTCGGCGCCCTGCTCGATGCGCTTGATCCAGCGCCGGCCGAACTCTCCGGCGAAGAAGTCTCCGTCGTACGCCTCGGGGAACTTGACCGGGGAGGTGGAGGCCGCGTCGTAGCGGTAGACGGGTCCACCCATCGGGGACTCGGATCCGGTGCCGAACTCCGGTACGGAGCCGCCGTCGTACGGGAGCCAGGCCGGCTCGGCCGGCGGGAGGTCGACGAGTCCGGTGTTGTACGGCGAGTCGTTCTTCGGCGCGCCGCAGCCGAAGGCGGCGCCGGACTGCTTGGTCGCGAAGTCGTAGTCGATGTACGCGTCGTTCTTGCCGGTGCAGAACGGCCAGCCGAAGTTGCCGGGCTTGGTGACCCGGGCGAACTCGACCTGTCCCGCGGGTCCGCGCTTCGGGTCGGCGGCGCCGGCGTCGGGGCCGTAGTCGCCGACGTAGAGGACGCCGGTCGCCTTGTCGACGCTGAAGCGGAAGGGGTTGCGGAAGCCCATCGCGTAGATCTCGGGGCGGGTCTTCGCGGTGCCGGCGGCGAAGAGGTTGCCGTCGGGGACGGTGTACGAGCCGTCCTCGGCGACCTTGATGCGGAGGATCTTGCCGCGCAGGTCGTTGGTGTTGCCGGAGGTCCGCCGGGCGTCGAACGCCGGGTTGCGGCCGGGGCGTTCGTCGATGGGGGTGAAGCCGTCGGAGGCGAAGGGGTTGGAGTCGTCGCCGGTCGACAGGTAGAGGTTGCCCTGCGCGTCGAAGTCGATGTCGCCGCCGACGTGGCAGCAGATGCCCCGGGTGGCGGGGATGTCGATGACCTTCTTCTCGCTGGCGTTGTCGAGGGTGCCGTCGGCCTTCAGCGTGAAGCGGGAGAGGCGGTTGACGCCGTCGTACTTGGCGAAGTCGGCCGCCGTGCCGTTCTCGGGGGCATCACCGGCGGGGGTGTCCAACGGCGGGGCGTAGTAGAGGTAGATGGCCTTGTTCCGGGCGAAGTCCGGGTCGAGGCCGATGCCTTGGAGACCTTCCTCGTCGTGGGAGTAGACGGGGACGGTGCCGATGACCTCGGTGTTGCCGGCGGCGTCGGTGCGGCGCAGCTCGCCGTTGCGCGAGGTGTGCAGGACGCTGCGGTCGGGGAGCACGGCCAGCGACATCGGCTCGCCGACCTCCTCACCGCCCTTGGCGAGGGTGACCTGCTGGAACTCCTCGGCGGCCGAGGCCGCGGGCGCCGCGGGCGGGGCTTCCGGTTCGGCCGCGAGGGCCTGTTGGCCGCCGAGGGCGAGGAGTGCGGCGGCGAGGAGGGCGAGTGGCTTTCTGGCTCGGGGGCGTTTCTTGCTGTGCACGGATGTCCTCCGGAGTAGGGCCGGGTGAGTGCGGGTGTCCGGGGACCGGCGCGCGCCGTCACGCTGGTCGCAACCATCGAGCTACGTCATGTACACATCAGGGGATACATCTGGGACCGTAGCGGGGTTCGTCCGGGGCGGAAAGGCCTTGCGCACTGCCCCTGTCGAACTTTTCACCGCGACAGGACAAAGCCGTCCGAGGGCACGGCGGAGCTGCCCGGGTGACGTCACCGCCACCCGGGCGTCCGCCTGTGCGCACCGGCCGACCTCAGCTCAGTCGCGGCCTCCGAAAGCCGCGTCGAAGGAGGCCGACGGCGGGTCGAAGTCGAACCGCTTGAGATGGGCAAGCGCTTCCGGAGCGCCGGTGAGACGGTCCATCCCGGCGTCCTCCCATTCGACCGAGATCGGCCCCGCGTATCCGATCGAGCGGAGCATCCGGAAGACGTCCTCCCACGGCACGTCACCGTGCCCGGCCGAGACGAAGTCCCAGCCGCGCCGGGGATCGCCCCACGGCAGGTGCGAGCCGAGCCGCCCGTTGCGCCCGTCGAGGCGCTTGCGGGCCTCCTTGCAGTCCACGTGGTAGATCCGGTCGCGGAAGTCCCAGAGGAAGCCGACCGGGTCCAGGTCCTGCCAGACGAAGTGGCTCGGGTCGAAGTTGAGGCCGAAGGCGGGACGGCGGTCCACCGCGTCGAGCGCCCGCTGCGTGGTCCAGTAGTCGTACGCGATCTCGCTCGGATGGACCTCGTGCGCGAAGCGCACGCCCTCGGCGTCGAAGACGTCCAGGATCGGGTTCCAGCGGTCCGCGAAGTCCTCGAAGCCGCGATCGACCATGCGCTCGGGGACCGGTGGGAACATCGCCACCAGATGCCAGATCGACGACCCCGTGAAGCCGATGACGGTGTCGACGCCGAGCGCGCCGGCGGCCCTGGCGGTGTCGGCCAACTCGCGCGCCGCCCGCCGCCGTACGCCTTCCGGCTCCCCGTCGCCCCAGATCCGGGCCGGCACGATCGCCTGGTGGCGCTCGTCGATGGGGTGGTCGCAGACCGCCTGGCCCACCAGATGGTTGGAGATCGCCCAGCACTCCAGGCCGTACTTCTCCAGGAGCGCGCGGCGGCCGTCGACGTAGGACGGGTCCGCAAGGGCCTTGTCGACCTCGAAGTGGTCGCCCCAGCAGGCGAGTTCGAGGCCGTCGTAGCCGAAGTCGCGGGCGAGCCGGCAGACCTCCTCCAGCGGCAGGTCGGCCCACTGGCCGGTGAAGAGGGTGAAGGGACGGGACACGGTCAACGGCCTCCTAGAGCGGTACGGGGGTGTAGACGGCGTTCTTCTCCGCGCTCTCCTCCACGGCGGCGAGGACCCGCTGGACCTGGAGGCCGTCGGCGAAGGACGGGGCGGGACCGGTCCCGGTCGCGACGGCGAGGACCAGGTCGCGGGCCTGGTGGACGAAGGTGTGCTCGTAGCCGAGCGCGTGACCGGGCGGCCACCAGCCCTCCAGGTACGGATGGTCCGGCTCGGTCACCAGGATCCGGCGGAAGCCCGCGGCGGCGGCCGGCTCGGTGTGGTCGTGGAAGGAGAGTTCGTTGAGCCGCTCCAGGTCGAAGGCGAGCGAACCCTTCTCGCCGTTGATCTCCAGACGCAGCGCGTTCTTGCGCCCCGCGGCCATCCGGGTCGCCTCGAAGGAGGCGAGCGCCCCGGACGCGAGCCGGCCGGTGAACAGCGCGGCATCGTCCACCGTCACCGCCCCGTACGCCCCGCCCGTGGCCGCCCCGGAGAGCCCGGCCGACACGCCCGCGAGCAGCGGCCGTTCCCGTACGAAGGTCTCGGTGAGCGCCGAGACCCCGACCAGGAGCTCCCCCGCGAGGTACTGGGCGAGGTCGACGGCGTGCGCACCGAGGTCGCCGAGGGCCCCGGACCCCGCGTGCGCGCGCTCCAGGCGCCAGGTCAGCGGGAAGCCGGGGTCGACGAGCCAGTCCTGCAGATACGTGACCCGTACGTGCCGCAGCGCCCCGAGCCTGCCCTCGGCGACAAGCCTGCGGGCGTACGCGATGGCCGGCACGCGCCGGTAGTTGAAGCCGACCATGGCGACCTGGCCACGGGCGGCCGCCGCCTCGGCCGCGGCGACCATGGCCTCGGCCTCGGCGACGGAGTTGGCGAGCGGCTTCTCGCACAGGACGTGCTTGCCCGCCTCCAGGGCGGCGACGGCGATCTCCGCGTGGCTGTCGCCCGGGGTGCAGACGTCCACGAGCTGCACGTCGTCGCGGGCGACGAGCGCCCGCCAGTCGGTCTCGGCGGCGGCCCAGCCGTGCTTGGCCGCCGCCGCCCGCACCGCGACCGGGTCACGTCCCGCGACGGCGGCGAGGACGGGCCGTAGCGGCAGGTCGAAGGCGCGCCCCGCGGTGCGCCACGCCTGGGAGTGGGCGGCGCCCATGAAGGCGTAGCCGACCATGCCGATGCCGAGCGTCGGCGCCGCGTCCGTGACCGCCGCGATCGACGCGGCCCCGGTCGTCGGCGTGGTCGTCGCCGTGGCCGGGTCGACCTCGTCGGCCTCGCTCTCCCGCTGTTCCATACGGTTCCTCCTCGTCGGTTGCACGGTGGGGGGTGCCGGGCTCGGGGCCGGCGGCCGGAGCCCGGTCAGCTGAAGCCGGTGGGCAGGTACTCGTCGACGTTCTCCTTGGTCACGACGGCCGAGTAGAGGGTGAGGGAGGCCGGGATCTCCAGCTCGGACAAGCCGCCGACGCCCTTCTTCTGGCCCAGCGCACGGGCCAGGTCGATGGCGGAGGCGGCCATGGTCGGCGGGTAGAGGACGGTGGCCTTGAGCACGCCGTCGTCGGCCTTGATGGCGTCCATCGCGGACTTGGCGCCCGCTCCGCCCACCATCAGGAAGTCCTTGCGGCCGGCCTGGGCGATGGCCCGCAGCGCGCCCACGCCCTGGTCGTCGTCGTGGTTCCACAGGGCGTCGAACTTCGGCTGCGCCTGCAGGAGTTGGGCCATCTTGGCCTGGCCGGACTCGACGGTGAAGTCGGCCGCCTGGCGGGCCACCTTGCGGATGTTGGGGTAGTTCTTGAGGGCGTCGTCGAAGCCCTGGCTGCGCTGCTTGGTCAGCTCCAGGCTGTCCATGCCGGCGAGTTCGATCACCGTGGCGTTCGGCTTGTCCTTGAGTTGCTCGCCGATGTAGCGGCCGGCGTTGAGCCCCATGCCGTAGTTGTCGCCGCCGATCCAGCAGCGGTACGCCTGCGGGGAGGCGAAGACGCGGTCCAGGTTGATGACGGGGATGCCGGCCTTCATGGCCTGCAGGCCGACCTGCGTGAGCGCCTTGCCGTCGGCGGGCAGGATGACCAGGACGTCGACCTTCTTGTTGATGAGGGTCTGGATCTGGCCGATCTGGACGGCGGTGTCGTTGGAGCCCTCGGTGATCTCCAGGGTGACCTCGGAGTACTTCTTCGCCCGCTCCTTGGCGTTCTGGTTGATGGCGTTGAGCCAGCCGTGGTCGGCCTGGGGGCCGGCGAAGCCGATGGTGACGGGGGTGCCGGGCTTGTCGTCGGCGGCGGGCACGTTGCTCGCGACCGGGGCCGCGTTCTTGGGCTCGTTGCTGGTACAGGCGGTGAGGAGGGCTCCCGCGGAGACGGCGGCGGTGCCGAACAGCAGTCCTCTACGGCTGGTTTCTGGCATGGCGATGGATCCCTTCGGGGGGTCAGGGAGATTCGGGCCGGGGGGATGGAGCGGTGGGGTGGGGCGCGGGGTCAGGTGGCCTCGCCGTGGCGGGCCGTGCGGTGCTGGACCAGGACGGCGGCGACGATGATCGCGCCCTTGGCGATCTGCTGGACGTCGCTCTGCAGGTTGTTGAGGGCGAAGATGTTGGTGATCGTGGTGAAGACGAGGACACCGAGGACGGAGCCGACGATGGTGCCCCGGCCCCCGCTGAGGAGGGTCCCGCCGATGATCGCGGCGGCGATGGCGTCGAGTTCGTAGAGGTTGCCGTTGGTGTTCTGGCCGGAGCCGGACAGGATGATCAGCAGGAAGGCGGCGATGCCGCAGCACAGACCGGAGAGCAGGTAGAGGTAGAGGCGCTGGCGGCGGACGTCGATACCGGCGAGTCGGGCGGCCTCCGCGTTGCCGCCGACGGCGATCGTGCGGCGGCCGAAGGTGGTGCGGTTGAGAACCAGCCAGCCGAGGACCGTGACGGCGGCGAAGACGAGGACCAGCGGCGGGATCCCCAGGATGTAGGCGTCGGGGATGCCGAGGTCGAGGACGGAGTCGACGGTGACGATCTGCGTCCGGCCGTCGGTGATCTGCAGGGCTAGACCGCGGGCCGAGGCGAGCATGGCGAGGGTCGCGATGAACGGCACCATCCCGCCGTACGCCACGAGCAGCCCGTTCACCAGGCCGCAGCCCACGCCCACGACGACGGCCGTGAAGAGGATGCCGGCGAATCCGTACTCCTGTGTCGCCAGCGTCGTCGCCCACACGGAGGCGAGGGCGACGATCGCGCCGACCGAGAGGTCGATGCCGCCACTGGTGATGACGAAGGTCATGCCGACGGTGACGACACCGATGACGGAGGCCTGGGTGAGCACGAGTTGGAGGTTGGAGACGGCGAGGAACTCGTCGGGGCGGGTGAGGCCGCCGACCGCGATCAGTACGGCGAGCACGCCGAGCAGGGAGAGGTTGCGGACGTCGGCCCGCAGACCGAGCGGGCGCCGGCCGCCGTCCTGCGCGGACGCCTCGGTGGTCTTGGCGGTGGACAGCGTCATGAGCGGGGGCTCCCTTCCAACACGAGGTCGAGTACGCGGTGTTCGTCGAGCTCGCGGGCGGGTGCCGTGTGGACGACACGGCCCTCCCTGAGCACCAGGACACGGTCGGCCAGGCCCAGGACCTCGGGCACTTCGCTCGACACGAGGAGGACGGCGAGGCCGTCGTCGGCGAGGCGGCGGATGACGGCGTACAGCTCGGCGCGGGCGCCGACGTCGACGCCCCGGGTCGGCTCGTCCAGGAGCAGCACGCGGCAGCCGCGCAGCAGCCAGCGGGCCAGGACGGCCTTCTGCTGGTTGCCGCCGGAGAGGGTACGGATCGGGGCGTCGGGGTTATCGGGCCTGAGCGACAGCTCCCGGGTGGCGGCCCGGGCGGCCTCGCGTTCGTCGTCACGGTCGATCCAGCCGGCGCGCGCGAAGCGGGCGAGCGTGGAGACCGAGACGTTGCGGGTGACGGACTCCAGCATCAGCAGGCCCTGGGCCTTGCGTTCCTCGGGGGCGAGACCGAGCCCGGCGCGGACGGCTGCCCGGACGCTGCCGGGGCGCAGCGCGCGGCCGTCGACGAGGACCCGGCCCGCGGTGGCCTTCCGGGCGCCGTAGATCGTCTCCAGGATCTCGGAACGGCCCGAGCCGACGAGCCCGGCGAGGCCGACGATCTCCCCGGGCCGCAGTTCGAGGTCGACGGGGGCGAACTCGCCCTCCCTGGCGAGGCCTTGGACCTGGAGCACGGGTACGGCGGCGGGCGGTTCGGCGGGGCGCGGCGGGAAGACGTACTCGACGTTCCGGCCGGTCATCAAGGCAACGATGTCACGCGTCGGGGTCGAGGCCGCGGGCAGTCCGCCGGCGACGGCACGGCCGTCCTTGAGGACGGTGACCCGGTCGCCGATCCGGCGGATCTCCTCCAGGCGGTGGGAGATGTAGACGACGGCGACGCCTTCGGCGGTGAGGTCGGCGACGATACGGAAGAGGTTGTCGACCTCGTCCGGGTCGAGGGCGGCGGACGGCTCGTCCATGACGATGAGCCGGACGTCGTGGGAGAGGGCGCGGGCCATCGAGACGATCTGCTGCTGCGCGGCGGAGAGTTGGCCGACGCGGCGGGCGGGGTCGATCTCGGGGTGGCCGAGCCGGCGGAGCAGCGCGGCCGTGGTCGTCCGGGCGGCGCGGCCCCGGACGACGAATCCCGCCGTGGTGGGTTCGTGGCCGAGGTGGACGTTCTCGGCGACGGAGAGCCCTTCGACCAGGTCGAGTTCCTGGTAGATGGTGGCGATGCCGAGGCGCATGGCGGCGATCGGGGAGCGGAGCTGGACGGGTTCGCCGCGCCAGGTGATCCGGCCGCCGTCGGGCTGGTGGGCGCCGGCGAGGACCTTGATGAGGGTGGACTTCCCGGCGCCGTTCTGGCCGAGGAGGCAGTGGACCTCGCCGGGGGCGACCTCCAGGTCGACGCCGTCGAGGGCGCGGACGCCGGGGAAGGACTTGGTGATGCCGGACATGGTGAGCAGGGGTGGGGGCGCTTGAGGCTCTTGAGGCATGGGTGAGGTCCCCTCGGCGGAATGCGGGTGTGCGCCTGAGCGGGTGCTGACTGACGTGGTGCGGGTGGAGCGGGGCCCGTGGGAGCGGGCCGGTGGGCACGGACCGCCGGCGGGGGCTACGCCGGGGAGAAGAGGTGGTCGCTGATGAGGCGGGCCGCGCCGGTCACTCCGGCGGTCTGGCCCAACTCACCGAGGACGATGGGGAGGTTGCCGGTGGCCAGCGGGAGGGACTGCCGGTAGACCTGGGTGCGGACACTGGCGAGGAGGTTGTGACCGAGGCCGGTGACCCCGCCGCCGATCACCACCAGACCGGGATTGAAGAAGCTGACGAGTCCGGCGATGACCTGCCCGACCCGGTTGCCGCCCTCACGGATGAGCGCGAGCGATGTGGCGTCCCCCGCGGCGGCCGCCGCGGCGACGTCGACCGCCGTGAGCCTGCCGGCCGCCGCGAGGCGTCCGGCGAGCTCCTCCGACCGGCCCGCGCGCGCCGCGTCCTCGGCGTCACGGGCCAGGGCGGCGCCGCTGAAGTGGGCTTCCAGGCAGCCCTTGTTGCCGCACGCGCAGGAGCGGCCGTCGGGTTCCACCTGGATGTGCCCGATGTCGCCCGCGCTGCCCGTCGTACCGCGGTAGACGTCCCCGCCCACGACGATGCCGCAGCCGATGCCGGTACCGATCTTGACGCAGAGGAAGTCGCCGACCGAGCGGGCGACGCCCGCGTGCTGCTCGCCCATGGCCATGAGGTTCACGTCGTTGTCGACCATGACCGGGCAGCCGAGTTCCTGGCTGAGCGCCTCCCGTACGGGGAAGCCGTCCCAGCCGGGCATGATCGGCGGCGCGACCGGAATGCCCTCGGGGAAGCGGACCGGTCCTGGGACGCCGACGCCGGCGCCGTCGAACCCTTCGGCGAGGCCGGAGGCGCGCAACTTGGCGGCCATGGCGAGGGCTTGCTCGAAGACGGCGACGGGGCCCTCACGGACGTCCATGGGGTGGTTGAGATGTCCGAGCACCTCCAACTCGGCGTTGGTGACGGCCACGTCGATGGACGTGGCGCCGATGTCGACGCCGAGGAAGCGGAGTTCGGGGGCGAGCCGGATGTTGTGCGAACGGCGACCGCCGCGCGAGGCGGCGAGGCCGTCCGCGACGACGAGGCCGGTGTCGAGGAGCCGGTCCACCTCGACGGCGAGCCTGGAGCGGGACAGGTCGATCTGATCGCCCAGCTGCGCACGGGAGTTGGGGCCTCCGTCGCGCAGCAGACGGAGCAGTCGCGCCTGGTGCGCGTTGGCGGGTCGTGCGGTCATGCGTCTCACGCGCCCCTCCCCTAGCGAGTCGGCGAAGCCCGTCGGTCGGCTCTCCGCCGGGCTTTCGAGGGGAACGTAGCAGTGGTGTCCGGGAGTGGGAAGAAGTCGCGCAAGGATCCGTGCAGACTTTTTCCCGGGGAAGGACAAAGCCCGGGTGGGGACGGCGGATGCCTGTCGACCGGCCAGGAGCGACCGGCCAGGGTCGGCGGTGGGGATCGGGCGTGGGGGTCAACCTTGGGGGTCGGCGGTGGGGATCGGGCGTGTGGGTCAGCGCACTTCGACCAGGCGGGCGGAGACGACGACGTTGCCGTCGTACCCCCGCTGCCGGGAGAAACCTCCGCCGCAGGTGAGGACGCGCAGCTCGGGGTAGGGCGTCGCCCGGTAGATCCGCTCGGCAGGGAAGCCCTCCTTGGGGACGACCTCGATGCCGTACACGGAGAAGACGGCGGTCCTGCCGTCCTGGCGGACGACCTCGACGCGGTGGCCCTTGGCCAGCGCCCCGACGTCGTAGAAGACGGCCCGTCCGTCCGGGGTGTCGACATGGCCGACGACGACCGCCGTGCCCTTCTCCCCCGGTGTGACGGCACCGGTGAACCAGCCGGCGAGGTTCGTCTCGTACGCGGGCGGTGTGTCGATCCATCCCTCGGCGTCGAGTCCGACGGCCGTGACGGGCGCGTCGATGCGGACGGCGGGCATGCGCACCCGGGCGGGTCGTGAGGCGGGCAGCGGGTCGGGGACGTTGACGGGGGCGACGGCGACGGCGTGGTCCGGGGCCGCGGCGGCGAGTGGCTGGGGCGGGCCTCCGGCGGGCCACTCCTCCGTACCGCCACGGACGAGATGGACGCCGACGAGCAGGACGACGATGACGACGCCCCACGCGCCGCGCCTGGACGTCCTGTTCGGCCCCTGCACGATGTGCGCTCCCGGTTCCCGCTGTACGTGATGGCGCTCCTCCGCCCCGGACCTCGTCACCCCAGGGCGGAGGAGCCGTTTCAGGCGCGGTCGTCGGCGCGGCGGCGGCGCAGCAGGACGCCGCCCGCGCCGAGCGCGCCCGCGATCAGCGCGGTGCCCGTGACGACCTCGGGAGTGCCCATGGCGTCTGCCCCGCCGCCGAAGCCGGCCTTGACGCCCTTGTGCGCGCCGGTGTCGGTGCCGCCGCTGTCGCGGCCGCCCGTCTCGTGGCCACCTGTCTCGTGGCCGCCCGTCTCGTGGCCGCCCGTGGAGCCGCCGGCGATGGTGAGGGGGGTGGTGCCCTTCTCGCCCTTGCAGTCGAAGGTCACCTGGTACTCGGCGCCGACCTTGGCGTCGGCATCGACCTTGGCGGTGCCCGCCCGCCCCTCGTTGAGCGTGACGGGGTCGAAGACCCCGGAGGTGACGGTCACGGAGGGGACCTCGCAACCGTCGGACTTCAGCGTGACCGTGCCGCCCGGGGCGACCGTCGAGGGCGAGACGGAGAATCCGAAGGAGGTGATGTCGTGGCCGGTGCCCTCGCCGGTGACGTCACCGCTGCCCGGACCACTCCCCGGACCGCTGCCCGTGGCGTTGCCCGCGGCCTCGCCCCACGGGCCCGCGCCGTCGCCCGCAACGTCGCCCCACGGGTCCTCGTCGGCCGCCCCGGCCGTCGGCGCGGCCAGGCAGAGGGCTGCGGTGGCGAGCAGGGCCGTGGCGGCACCACGTATCGCGCGCATGGCGACCGATCCTCCCGATCACGCGAGGGGCGCGCGGCGGACGGTTCCGCGTACGGCACGAGAGACCCTCGACCCGTCCGAAGCTAGGGCGGGCCCGGGGCCCCCGCCACCGGGCTCCGCCGAACGGGTGGAAGCGGCGGCGCAGGCCGCGCACTTCAGCCCTGACTGTGCTCCCGGTACGTCGTGCGGGTGTGTTCCGTGTGGGCGCGCATGACCGTCGTCGCGAGGGACTCGTCGCGGGCCGCGATCGCGGCGATCAGCTGCCGGTGCTCCTTCCAGGACTGCTCGCCGCGCTGCCGGGCGACCGGCGTGTAGTACCAGCGGACGCGGCGGTCGACCTGGCCGGCCAGTTCGGAGAGCACGAGGTTTCCGGCCAGTTCCATGACCTTGGCGTGGAAGGCCGCGTTCGTCGCCACGGCCAGGTCGACGTCGTCGTCCGCCACGGCCTGCTCGCCCCGCGCGCAGAGCTCCTCGAGCGCGGCGATCCCGGCCGAGCCGGAGTTGGCGGCGGCGAGCCGGGCGGCTTCGGCCTCCAGGAGCGTACGGACGGAGAGCAGCTGGTCGGCCTCCTCGTCGGTCGGCTCGTGGACGAAGGCCCCCTGCGCGGGGCGCAGATCGACCCAGCCCTCGGTGTTCAGCCGCTGGAGCGCCTCGCGGACCGGCTGGCGGGAGACACCGAGGTGCCCGGCGAGTTCGCTCTCGACCAGGTGCTGACCGGGACGCAGGGCACGGGTCGTGATCAGTTCGAGCAGCGCTTCGTAGACCCGGTCGCGCAGCGGCCCCGGCCGCTCCAGCCGGGGCACGGCCCCTTGCGGCAGTCCTGCGGACAACATCGCAGCCCCCTCGTACGCCGTAGGCGATCACCATGAATTGGCTATCGTCTACAGTCTACCGACGCACAAGTCCAGGCATGCGGCCCTCCGCGATCTCGGCCGAAACGCCCCCTGCCGCGCTGAAAACGCCCCCTGCGAACGCCCCCTGCCCCGTGGACTACGGGACCCGGACGACCTGGCCCGCGTACGAGAGGTTGCCGCCGAAGCCGAAGAGCAGGGTCGGCGCCCCGGACGGGAGCTCCCCGCGCTCGACCAGCTTGGCGAGGGCGAGCGGGATCGAGGCGGCCGAGGTGTTGCCGGACTCGACGACGTCCCGGGCCACCACCGCGTTGACCGCGCCGATCTTCGCGGCGAGCGGCTCGATGATCCGCAGGTTGGCCTGGTGCAGCACGACGCCGGCGAGGTCCTCGGGCGCGATCCCCGAGCGCTCGCACGCCTGGCGGGCGAGGGCGGGCAGCTGCTGGGTGGCCCAGCGGTAGACGGACTGGCCCTCCTGCGCGAAGCGCGGCGGGGTGCCCTCGATCCGGACGGCGTGGCCCATCTCCGGGACGGACCCCCACAGCACCGGGCCGATGCAGGGCTCGGCGTCGTCCGCCACGGCCTCGACGATCGCCGCGCCCGCGCCGTCGCCGACGAGGACGCAGGTCGTGCGGTCGGTCCAGTCGGTGATCTCGGTCATCTTGTCGGCGCCGATGACCATGGCGCGGCGGGCGCCCCCGGCACGGATCGCGTGGTCGGCGGTGGCGAGGGCGTGCGTGAAGCCCGCGCAGACCACGTTGAGATCCATGGTGGCGGGCGAGGCCATGCCGAGCCGGGCGGCGACGCGGGCCGCGGTGTTGGGCGAGCGGTCGATCGCCGTGGAGGTCGCGACGAGGACCAGGTCGATGTCGGCGGGGCCGAGGCCCGCGGCGGCGAGCGCCTTGCCGGCGGCGTGCGCGGCGAGTTCGTCGACCGGTTCGTCGGGTCCTGCCATGTGGCGGGTCCTGATGCCGACGCGGCTGGTGATCCACTCGTCGCTGGTGTCGACGAGCGCGGCCAGGTCGCTGTTGGTGAGCACCTTGGCGGGCTGATAGTGCCCGAGCGCGGCGATACGAGTGCCCGTCATGCTCGGGACCCCCTTGGGTTCAAGTGGAAGCAGGACCTCCCATCCTGACCAGCGACTGATCGGTAACCAGGCACGTAAACCACCAAGATTCGCCCGTAGGTGTTGGGAGACCGTGACAACGGACGTTTCCGCGCCCCTTGTCGACCCCACCTCCATACTGTAGACAATATTTCGTCTACACCTCCTTTTCCGGTTCTCTCGACCGAACGGAGATCCGCACGTGAAGGTCGCAGTCCTCGGCGCCGGTGCGATCGGCGCCTATGTCGGAGCCGCGCTCGACCGCGCCGGCGCCGATGTCCATCTGATCGCCCGTGGACCGCATCTCGCGGCCATGAGACAGCACGGCGTGCGGGTCGAGAGCCCGCGCGGCGATTTCACCGCCCGGGTGCACGCCACCGACGACCCGGCCGACATCGGCCCCGTCGACTACGTCTTCCTGGGCCTGAAGGCCCACGCGTACGCGGCGTGCGGGCCGCTCGTCGCACCGCTCCTGCACGACACCACGGCGGTCGTCGCCGCCCAGAACGGCATCCCCTGGTGGTACTTCCACCGGCACGGCGGCCCGCACGACGGCCATCGCGTCGAGAGCGTCGACCCGGGCGGCGCGGTCTCGGCCGTCCTCGCCCCCGAACGGGCCATCGGCTGCGTCGTCTACGCGGCCACCGAGCTGAGCGGCCCCGGCGTCGTCCGTCATCTGGAGGGCACCAGGTTCTCCATCGGGGAGCCCGACCGGACGGCGTCCGAGCGGTGCGGGACGTTCGCGGAGGCGATGCGCGCCGGGGGTCTGAAGTGCCCCGTCGAGGCGGAACTGCGCCACGACATCTGGATCAAGCTGCTCGGCAACATCTCCTTCAACCCCATCAGCGCGCTCGCCCGGGCGACGATGCGCCAGATGTGCCGGCACGGCGGTACGCGGCAGGTGATCGAGCAGATGATGCACGAGACCCTGGCCGTCGCCGCCGCCCTCGGCTGCCGCCCCGACATCTCCGTCGAGCGCCGCCTCGCCGGGGCGGAGCGGGTCGGCGACCACCGCACCTCCACCCTCCAGGACCTGGAGGCGGGCAAGCCCCTGGAGTTGGACGTGCTCCTCGCGGCCGTGGTGGAGCTCGCGGCCGTCACCGACGTACCGGTGCCGACGCTCCGTACCGTCCACGCCCTGTCGGACCTGCTCGCCGACCCGACCAGCCAGTCCAGGAGCACGGCATGAAGAACACGAGGAAGCGGAACCGCGACCCGAAGACGTACACCCGGCTGACCCACCCGCTCGTACGGGACGAGAAGGGCGGGCCGCTGCGGCGGGCGAGCTGGGACGAGGCCCTTGAGCGCGCGGCGGCCGGATTCCGGGCGGCGCGGGGCGCGTTCGGGATGTTCTCCTGCGCGCGGGCGACCAACGAGATGAACTACGTGGCGCAGAAGTTCGCGCGGGTGGTGATGGGCACGAACGACGTCGACTCCTGCAACCGGACGTGTCACGCGCCGAGCGTCGCCGGGCTCTCGGCGGTCTTCGGCTCGGGCGGCGGCACGTCCTCGTACGAGGAGATCGAGCACACCGACGTCATCGTGATGTGGGGCTCCAACGCCCGCTTCGCGCACCCGATCTTCTTCCAGCACGTGCTGAAGGGGATCCGGAACGGAGCGCGGATGTATGCGGTCGATCCGCGCCGCACCTCGACCGCCGAGTGGGCCGAGAGCTGGCTCGGGCTCGACGTCGGCACCGACATCCCGCTCGCCCACGCCGTCGGCCGCGAGATCATCCACGCGGGCCTGTACAACCGGGCGTTCGTGGAGCGGGCGACGAGCGGCTTCGAGGAGTACCGCGAGCTCGTCGAGCCGTGGACGCTCACGGCGGCCTCGAAGCTGACGGGCGTACCGGCCGCCGCGATACGGGAGTTGGCGCACGCCTTCGCCCGGGCCGAGCGGGCCCAGCTGTGCTGGACGCTCGGCATCACCGAGCACCACAACGGCACCGACAACGTCCGGGCGTTGATCAACCTGGCGCTGCTGACCGGGCACGTGGGGCGGTACGGCTCCGGGGTGCAGCCGCTGCGCGGCCAGAACAACGTGCAGGGCGGCGGGGACATGGGCGCCATCCCGAACCGGCTGCCCGGCTTCCAGGACATCCTGGACGCGGGGGTGCGGGCGAAGTTCGAGTCCTTCTGGGGCACGGAGATCCAGCCCCGGTACGGGCGGACGCTGACCGAGATGTTCGAGGCGATGGAGAGCGGCGAGCTGCGGGCCGTGTACTGCGTCGGCGAGAACCCGGCGCAGTCGGAGGCGGACAGCGCGCAGGCGATGGCACGGCTCGCGAAGCTGGACTGCCTGGTGGTGCAGGACATCTTCCTGACGAGGACCGCCGAGTTCGCGGACGTGGTCCTGCCGGCGACGGCGGCCTGGTGCGAGACGGACGGCACGACGACCAACAGCGAGCGGCGCGTGCAGCGGGTCCGGAAGGCGGTACGGCCGCCGGGCGAGGCCCGCGAGGACATCGACATCATCTGCGAGCTGGCGCGGCGGCTCGGCCACGAGGAGTGGGCGTACTCGGACGCCGAGACCGTCTGGAACGAGCTGCGGGCGCTGTCGCCGGACCACTGGGGCATGACGTACGACCGCCTGGAGCAGCACCAGGGCATCCAGTGGCCGTGCCCCGACCTGGAGCGGCTCGAACCGTCCTTCCTGCACGGCAGGTTGTGGGAGTCGGACCCCGAACGCCGGGGCGCGCGCGCCCCGTTCGGGCTGGTGCGCCACGATCCGCCGGTCGATCTGACGGACGAGCGGTATCCGATCCGGCTGACGACCGGACGGCGGCTCGACTCGTACAACACCGGGGTGCAGAGCGGGAGTTTCGCCTCGCCGCTGCGGCGCGGGGAGTACGTGGAGCTGTGCCCGGAGGACGCGGAGCGGTACGGGGTCGCGGTGGGCCAGGAGGTCCGGGTGATCTCGCGGCGCGGCTCGGTGGTGGCGCCGGTGTGGGTGGACCCCGCGCTGCGGCCGGGGCTCGCGTTCATGACGATGCACTTTCCGGACGAGGTCGACACCAACCAGCTGACGATCGAGGCGAACTGTCCGATCGCGGGCACGGCCGAGTTCAAGGCATCGGCGATACGGATCGAGAAGCCGGCGGACGAGAGGGTGGGCTCCGATGGATCTGCGCTTCGGTGACGGCAAGCCGTCGGACGAGGAACGGGAGGCCGTGGACGCGGTCCTCGGCCCGCCGGAGTCGGCCTGGGAGGGCGCGGACGACCGCTCGGCCGCAGACCTGCGGTGGGCGCGCGGCGGGCGGGAGGCCCGGGAGCGCAGGGACCTGCTGCTGCCGGGGCTGCACGCGCTCAACGACCGGGTGGGGTGGATCAGCGAAGGGGGCCTGGCCTATCTGTGCCGGCGCCTGACGGTGCCGCCGGCGGAGGCGTACGGGGTGGCCACGTTCTACGCGATGTTCGCGGTACGCCCGCGTCCGGCGCAGGTCCTCCACGTCTGCACGGACCTGGCGTGCGCGGCCCGCGGATCGGCGGCCCTGACGGAAGGCCTCACGGCCGAGGGCGTTCCCTTTGAGGCCAGCCCGTGCCTGGGCTTGTGCGAGCGGGCCCCGGCGGCGCTGGTGGTGCGGGCGGGGGTGGGGGCGCCGGTGTGCGCGCCTGCGGCGGGCTCTTTCCCCACCCCGCCCCTTCCCGAACTGGGGGCAAGCCCCCAGCCCCCCGTACGGCCTGCGGCCGTGTCCTCAAACGCCGGACGGGCTGATTTTTCAGCCTCGCCGGCGTTTGAGGCGCGGGGTCTGGGGCGGAGCCCCAGTTCGGGAAGGGGCGGGGTGGGGGAAGACCGACACGCCACCGCCGTCGTCGCGCCCGCGACCCCCGGCGCCGTCTCGGCCGCCGCCCGCGCGCCGCACGACGCGCCGCCCGAGCCCGGCGCCGCGGACGCCGTGCCGCAGGCCGGGCAGGACGGGCTCGTACTCCTTCGGCGCGTCGGGGTCGTCGACCCGTACAGCGTGGACGACTACCGGGCCCACGGAGGGTACGTCGCGCTGCGGCGGGCGTTCGCGCTCGGGCCCGCCGGGGTGATCCGGGAGGTCACCGAGTCCGGGCTCGTCGGGCGGGGCGGGGCCGCGTTCCCCACGGGGCGGAAGTGGCAGGCGACGGCCGCCCAGCCCGACGGCCCCCACTACGTCGTGTGCAACGCCGACGAGTCGGAGCCGGGGACCTTCAAGGACCGGGTCGTCATGGAGGGCGACCCCTACGCGCTCGTCGAGGCGATGACCGTCGCCGGGTACGCCGTCGGCGCGCACCGGGGCTACCTCTACCTCCGGGGTGAGTACCCCCGTGCGTACGAGAGGCTCACCCACGCCCTCGACGAGGCCCGCGCCCGCGGTCTCCTCGGCGACGACGTCCTCGGCAGCGGTTTCGCCTTCGACATCGAGATCCGGCGCGGTGCGGGCGCGTACATCTGCGGCGAGGAGACCGCCCTCTTCAACTCGATCGAGGGCTACCGGGGCGAGCCCCGCTCCAAGCCGCCGTTCCCCGTCGAGAAGGGCCTCTTCGGCAAGCCCACCGCCGCCAACAACGTCGAGACGCTCGTGAACGTGCTCCCGATCCTGACCCGGGGCGCCGAGGCCTTCCGGGCGGGCGAGACCAAGCTCTTCTGCGTCTCGGGCAACGTCGCGCGCCCGGGCGTGTACGAGCTCCCGTTCGGCGCCACCCTCGGCGAACTCCTCGACCTGGCCGGTCCGCCCGACACCCTGCGCGCGGTCCTCCTCGGCGGTGCGGCGGGCGGCTTCGTCCGCCCGGACGAGCTGGACATCCCGCTCACCTTCGAGGGCACCCGCGCCGCCGGCACCACCCTCGGCTCGGGGGTGGTCCTCGTCCTGGACGAGTCCGTGGACCTGCCGCGGATCCTGCTGCGCATCGCCGAGTTCTTCCGCGACGAGTCCTGCGGCCAGTGCGTGCCCTGCCGGGTCGGCACGGTCCGCCAGGAGGAGGCGCTGCACCGCGTCAAGGACCGTACGGGCGCCGCCGCGGGCGCCGACATCGCCCTGCTGCGCGAGGTCGGACAGACCCTGCGCGACGCCTCGATCTGCGGTCTCGGCCAGACCGCGTGGAACGCCGTCGAGTCCGCCATCGACCGTCTGGGGGTCTACAAGTGACCACGGTTCCCCTCGCACCGCCCCGCCGCCTCCTGGAGTTCACGCTCGACGGCGCCCCCGTCCGCGTCCCCGAGGGCGCCACGATCCTCGACGCCTGCCGCGCGGCCGGTACGGACGTGCCGACGCTCTGCCACGGCGACACGCTCACCCCGAAGAACGCCTGCAGGCTGTGCGTGGTCGAGGTCGAGGGGGCAAGGACGCTCGCCCCGGCCTGCTCGCGCCGCGCCGAGCCCGGGATGGTCGTACGCACCGACACCGATCGCACCCGCCACAGCCGCAAGGTCGTCCTGGAGCTGCTCGCCTCCTCGGTGGACCTCTCCACCACGCCGGGCGCCGCCGAGTGGATCAAGGAGTACGGTGCGGAGCCCGACCGCTTCGGGCCGGAGGCTCGCCGCCTCGGGGAGGAGCCGCGCGTCGACAACGACCTCTACGTCCGCGAGTACGACAAGTGCGTCCTCTGCTACAAGTGCGTCGACGCCTGTGGCGAGCAGTGGCAGAACTCGTTCGCGATCTCCGTCACCGGCCGCGGCTTCGACGCCAGGATCGCGGTGGAGCACGACGGGCCGCTCACCGAGTCCGCGTGCGTGTACTGCGGCAACTGCGTCGAGGTCTGTCCGACGGGCGCGCTGAGCTTCAAGCGGGAGTTCGACATGCGCGCGGAGGGCACCTGGGACGAGGCGGCGCAGACGGAGACGACGACGGTCTGCGCGTACTGCGGGGTGGGTTGCAACCTCACCCTGCATGTTCAGGACAACGAGATCGTGAAGGTCACCTCACCGCACGACAACCCGGTGACCCATGGCAACCTCTGTATCAAGGGCCGTTTCGGCTTCCAGCACGTACAGAATCGGGTGTAACCACATGGGACGGGTCACCGAACGACGGCGCGTCATCCGGATCCGGGGCGCGGCCGTCAACGAGCGCCCGGACACGCTGGTGGCCGAGGAGCCGCTGGAGATCCGGCTGAACGGCCGGCCGCTCGCGATCACGATGCGCACGCCCGGCGACGACTTCGCCCTCGCCGCCGGGTTCCTGGTCAGCGAGGGGGTGCTCGGCGCCGCATCCGACGTACGGAACATCGTGTACTGCGCGGGCGCCAAGGACGACGGCACGAACACGTACAACGTGGTGGACGTCCAGCTGGCGCCCGGGGTCCCCGTCCCGGACATCACCCTCGAGCGGAACGTGTACACGACGTCCTCGTGCGGGCTGTGCGGCAAGGCCAGCCTCGACGCGGTCCGCACCACGGCACGCTTCCCGATCGCCGACGCTCCCCCGGTCCGGCTGACGCCCGAGCTCCTGGCCCGCCTCCCCGACCGGCTGAGGGCCGCGCAGCGGGTCTTCGACCGGACCGGGGGGCTGCACGCGGCAGCGCTGTTCTCGGAGGAGGGCGAGCTGCTCGACGTACGGGAGGACGTGGGCCGGCACAACGCGGTGGACAAGCTGGTGGGCCGGGCCCTGACCGACGGTCGGCTGCCGCTGTCCCGGGCGGTCCTGCTGGTCTCGGGCCGGGCCTCGTTCGAGCTGGCCCAGAAGGCGGTGATGGCGGGCATCCCGGTGCTCGCCGCGGTCTCGGCGCCGTCCTCGCTGGCCGTGGACCTGGCCGCGGAGACGGGCCTCACGCTGATCGGCTTCCTGCGCGGGCAGGACATGAACGTGTACGCGGGCGAGCACCGGATCGCCCTCGGGGCCGCGGCCGCGCACGGCTGACCGGGCGCCGCCCGCCGCACGGGTCGGGCCATCGGCCGGCGGGGAGCGCCCCCTGCGCCGGCCGGTCCCGCACCCTCCCACCGGGTGATCAGTACCCCGCCGGGGTGAGGCGAGCCCCCGACGGGCCGTACTCCCATGGGGCCCGGCCCGCTCGGCCTCAGCGACGGCGTCGGGGCGTGGAGGCCTCCACGGCGGGCGGGTCGATCATCTGCAGCGCGAGCGTGGCCGGCGGTTCGGCGATGCCGGGGCCGCCCGCGGCCGTCCAGGCCAGGATGTCGTCGAGGCAGTCGTCGTCCGTGGCGAACCCGATCCAGGCGGCGCGCCCGCCCCTGCGGCGGCCCTCGGTGGAGGGCTGGACGACGACGATGTTGGCCTGTGCGCACGGGCCGAGGCAGTCGCTGGTACGGACCGACAGCCGGCCCCCGGACTCCGCGGCCGCGTGGCGGAGCCGGGCGAGCTGGCCCGCGTGGTCGACGCCCGGGTTCTTGCCCGCGTCCCCGCAGCAGCAGCCGCGGCAGACGACGAGGGAGCAGGGGCGGGCGCCGTACCGTATCGGGACGGGGGTCACTCGGGTCCGTCCAGGGTGATCGCGTCGAGGTCGCTGCCGGGCGGCTGGGTCTCGACGTTCGGCCGCTCGACCCTGATGTGGACGACGGGCGCTCCGGCGGCGCGGAAGGTCTCGGCGAGCCGGGTCGCGGCGGTGACGACGTCGGTTCCGGGGCGGGGGGCGAGGGGCAGCGCGACGATGCGTTCCATCAGGTCGACGAGGACGAGTGCGCTGCGGCCGGGATCGAGTGCGGGCATGGGAGCACGGTAGCGGGCCCGTTGATCTTCACGGCGGGGGCGGGGGCCTGATCCCGCCACCCCCGCGTGCGCGTCGCGGTCAGCCCCGGCTCGCCACGGCTTCCGGCTCCGGCTTCGTCTCCGGCTCCGACACCGAATCCGACTGGGGCTTCGGTTCCGGCTGGACCTCCGGGTCGCGGGCGCGGCGCTTCGCGATCACCGCGCAGACCATCAGCTGCATCTGGTGGAAGAGCATCAGCGGCAGGACCGCGAGCGCGGCCTGCGGCCCGAAGAGCACGCTCGCCATCGGGAGCCCGGCAGCCAGGCTCTTCTTCGAGCCCGCGAACTGGATCGCGATCCGGTCCCCCCGGTCGAAGCCGAGCCGCCGCGCGCCGAACCAGGTCAGCGACAGCATCACGGCGAGCAGGACCGCCTCGACCACGATGAGGAGCCCCAGCCGCGCGGGAGTGACCTGGTGCCAGATGCCGGCGACCATGCCGTGGCTGAACGCCGTGTAGACGACGAGCAGGATCGAGCCCCGGTCCACGTACCCCAGCATCTTCTTGTTCCGCAGGACGAACCCGCCGACCCAGCGCCGCAGCAGCTGCCCCGCCAGGAACGGCACGAGCAGCTGGAGCACGATCTCCGTCAGCGAGTCGGCGGAGAAGCCGCCGGCCGTGGAGCCCAGCAGCAGCGCGGCGAGCAGCGGGGTGAGCACGACACCGGCGAGGGAGGAGAAGGAGCCCGCGCAGATCGCGGCCGGAACGTTGCCCCGGGCCATCGAGGTGAACGCGATCGAGGACTGGACGGTGGACGGCACCAGGCAGAGGAAGAGCAGGCCGCTGTAGAGCGGAGGCGTGAGAACGGCCGGTACGAGACCCTTCGCCGCGAGCCCGAGGAGGGGGAAGACGACGAAGGTGGCCGCGAGGACGGTGACGTGGAGCCTCCAGTGCCGGAGCCCGTCCAGCGCCTCGCGGGTGGAGAGCCGGGCGCCGTAGAGGAAGAAGAGCAGGGCGATGGCCGTCGTCGAGGCGCCGTCGGCGACCGTCGCGGCGCCGCCCGAGGCGGGCAGCAGGGCCGCGAGGCCCACCGTTCCGAGGATCGCCAGGATGTACGGCTCGATCGGCAACCAGGACGGGAGGAGGGTCGTACGGCGGCTCATGTGCTCCACTGCTCTCGGACGAAAGATCCTGCCTCCCCATCCTGCTCCGCGCGGCGGCGATCGGGAATCCCGTACAGCGCTCTGACTGTCATCACGGAACGCGATGACCCGCGATAGCCTGGCCGTGTGTACGATCCGGCGCAGCTCCGCACCTTCCTCGCAGTCACCGAGACCCTGAGCTTCACCCGGGCCGCCCGCCGGCTCGGCGTCCGGCAGTCGACCGTGAGCCAGCACGTGCGGCGCCTGGAGGACGCCACCGGGCGTCCGCTCTTCACGCGGGACACCCACAGCGTGGAGCTGACGGAGGACGGCGAGGCGATGCTCGGCTTCGCCCGGACGATCCTGAGCGCCCACGAGCGGGCCGCCGCCTTCTTCACCGGGACCCGGCTGCGCGGTCGGCTGCGCTTCGGCGCCTCGGAGGACTTCGTGGTGACCCGGCTGCCGGAGATCCTGGAGTCTTTCCGGCGCGAGCACCCCGAGGTGGACCTGGAGCTGACCGTCGAGCTGTCCGGGACGCTCAACAGCCGCCTGGAGGCCGGGCGGCTCGACCTGATCCTGGCGAAGCGGCGGGCCGAGGAGAGCGGGGGCGAGCTGGTCTGGCGGGACTCGCTGATCTGGATCGGCGCGCCGCGGCTACGGCTCGACCCGGACCGCCCCGTGCCGCTGATCGTCTTCCCGTCGCCGGGCATCACCCGGGCCCGGGCGCTCGAAGCCCTGGAGGCGCACGGCCGGGCGTGGCGGATCGCGTGCACGAGCAGCAGCCTGAGCGCCAACATCGCGGCGGCCCGGGCCGGGCTCGGGGTGATGGCGCACACCCGCGGGCTCGTGCCGCCCGGTCTGACGCGGCTGCCCGCCCGGGCGGGCCTTCCGGACCTGGGCGACGTCGACTTCGTGCTGCGCACGGGCCGGCGGCCCGGTTCGGCCCAGGAGGCGGCCGACGCGCTGGCCGCCGCGATCCTGGCGGGCGGCGTCCGGCTGCACCGGCCCGACTGACCGGCCGCCGAGCGCCGCCACCCCGGTCACGCGGTCCGTCGGGCCGCCGGTCTCGGGTCGTACGTCGCGGACCGTACGTCGCGGACCGCCCGTCGCGGACCGCCCGTCGCGGGCCGCCCGTCGCAGGCGTCCGTCGCGGCCGCCCGTCAGGCCGTCCGTCGCAGGCCGTTCCTCGGGCGCGTGAACGTGAGCGGCCGGTACAGATTCCGTGGAGATTGCGCCCCGCCCTACTTACTCCACGGTCAGTAACCACCCCCGGCGGCCCGTCACTTGCCCCCTCCCCCTCCCCTGACCTGTGACAACACCCAATGTCCCGGCTTGGTGAAGGCCCTCCCGCCCGCCAGTCGGGTGGGGTACCGTCACCCGCGCCGTACGGAGCGCGACAGCGAGCGTTCGAGGAGCAGGTCATTGCGCGAGTTCACCGTGCCGCCCATCGAGGCGGCGCCTCAGGTCGGCGGTCTGGCGGACGCCGTGTTCGACCGTGCCGAGCAGACCCCCGACCATGTCGCGCTCGGCCGCAAGGACGCCACCGGGCAGTGGCGTGACGTGACGTCGGCGCAGTTCCGGGACGAGGTGCTCGCGCTCGCGAAGGGCCTGATCGCGCACGGCGTACGGTTCGGCGACCGGGTCGCCATCATGGCCAGGACCCGCTACGAATGGACCCTGTTCGACTTCGCGCTCTGGGCGCTCGGCGCCCAGCCGGTGCCGATCTACCCGACCTCATCGGCCGAGCAGGTCTACTGGATGCTGCACGACGCCGAGGTCACCGCCTGCGTGGTGGAGTCCGAGGACCACGCGATGACGATCGGTTCGGTGATCGACCGGCTGCCCCGGCTCCAGCGGCTCTGGCAGCTGGACGCGGGCGACGGCGCGGTCGCCGAACTGACGGCGGCGGGCAGGGAGATCGACGAGGACATCGTGCAGCGGCACCGCCGGGCGGTGACGCCCGAGTCCGTGGCGACGATCATCTACACCTCGGGCACCACGGGCCGCCCCAAGGGCTGTGTCATCACGCACTCCAACTTCATGTTCGAGACGGACATGCTGACCGGCCGTTGGGAGCCGGTCTTCCACTCCAAGCCGGGCGACGAGGCCTCGACGCTGCTCTTCCTGCCGCTCGCCCACGTCTTCGGGCGGATGGTGGAGGTGGCGGCGATCCAGAGCGGGGTGAAGCTGGGCCACCAGCCCGTCCTGCAGGCGGCCGCGCTCCTGCCGGACCTGGCGGCCTTCCGGCCCACGTTCATCCTGGCCGTCCCTTACGTCTTCGAGAAGGTCTTCCACGCCGCCCGCCGCCGGGCGGAGAGCGAGGGGAAGGCGGGGCCCTTCGACAAGGCGGTCGACGTGGCGGTCAAGTACGCGGAGGCGGCGGAGCACAAGGCCTTCGGGCTCGGCCCGGGTCCTTCGGCCGCGCTGCGGATGCAGCACCAGTTCTTCGAGAAGGTCGTGTACGGGAAGGTCCGCGAGGCCATGGGCGGGCGGGTCCGGCACGCGATGTCGGGCGGCTCGGGCATGGACCGGCGGCTCGGGCTCTTCTTCGAGGGCGCGGGGGTGACCGTCTTCGAGGGGTACGGCCTCACCGAGTCCTCGGCGGCGGCCACCGCCAATCCGCCCGAGCGGGTCAGGTACGGGACGGTCGGGCAGCCCGTGCCGGGGACGACGGTGCACATCGCCGAGGACGGGGAGGTGTGGCTGTACGGCGGCCAGATCTTCTCGGGGTACCTCAACAATCCGCAGGCGACCGCCGCCGTCCTCAACGACGGCTGGCTGGCGACCGGGGACCTGGGCGCCCTCGACGAGGACGGCTATCTGACGATCACCGGACGGAAGAAGGAGATCCTGGTGACCTCCGGCGGAAAGAGCGTCTCGCCGGCGGGACTCGAGGAGCGGGTACGGGCGCATCCGTTGATCGCCCAGTGCATCGTGGTGGGCAACGACCGGCCGTACATCGCCGCTCTGGTGACGATGGATCAGGAGGCGGTGGAGCACTGGCTGGCGATGCAGGGGCGCGCGCCGCTGCCACCGGCCGAGTTGGTGCGCGATCCGAGCCTGGAGATGGAGATCCGGCGGGCCGTTGTCGCGGCCAACACCCTTGTCTCACAGGCGGAGTCCATCCGGACGTTCCGGATACTGGCCCATCCCTTCAGCGAGGAGCACGGCTTGCTCACACCCTCGCTGAAGCTGAAGCGGAAGGCCATCGAGCAGGCCTACGCGACGGAGGTCGAGGCGCTGTACGGCTGACCGGGGCGACGGCCAAACACTTCTGACGCATCATCAATTGACGCTGCATCAGTTATTGACGGTTCATCAGCACGGTCACAGAATGCGGTCACCCGACGGAGGGATCGCCCGTGCCTCGACCGTTGCGCACCATCGCAGCCACCTTCACGTTGCTTCTCGTCACCGCCTGCAACTCCGCCTCAAGTGGCGGTACGACCACCTCCTCCTCGGTACGCGGAGTCACCGCCGACACGATCAAGGTCGGCGGCATCGTCTCCATGACCACCGCGAGCGGCTACTCCAAGAAGGACACCGACCTCGGTGCCCGGGCCCGCTACGACCGGGCCAACGCCGAGGGCGGGATCAACGGCCGGAAGATCGACTACCTCGGCGCGGAGGACGACGGCCAGGACCCGGCCAAGAACCTCGCCGCGGCCCGCAAACTCGTCCAGCAGGACAAGGTCTTCGCCGTCTCCCCCATGAGCTCCGTGACCTTCGCGGGAGCGGACTTCCTCAACGGCCAGAAAGTCCCGACCGTGGGCTGGGGCACGCTCCCTTCGTTCTGCGGCCCCGAGTACATCTACGGCTTCAACGGCTGCCTCGTCCCCACCCCCGGCGGCACCCTCAACCAGACCTGGCCCGAGGGCCTCGCCGCCGTCCTCGGCGGCGCGCGCGGCAAGTCGGTCGCGCTGATCGCGGGCGACAACGACGCCGGCAAGTTCGGCATCCGTACCTTCACCCAGGGCTTCAAGGCGGCCGGTTTCCAGGTCCCGTACGCCAAGGCCGTGGTGCCCGCGACCTCGATGCCCAGCGACTGGTCGGCGTACACCAAGGAGATCCTGCGCTCGGGCCCCGGCGGCGGCGCGCCCGACGCCGTCGTCTCGGTGATGCAGACGCCGTACAACATCGGCCTGTTCACCGCGCTCAAGCGCTCCGGCTACAAGGGCGTGATCTCCGACCCGACGGACTACGACCCCGGGCTGCTCGCCAAGGACGCGACGAAGCAGGCGCTCGACGGGGTGCACGTGCTGCTGCAGTTCCAGCCGTTCGAGGCGGACAGCCCCGCGATGCGGCAGTTCAAGGCGGACATCAGGAAGGCCGCGGGCGGCAAGGACATCCCCCTGAACATGCATATGCTCACGGGCTACATGTCGGCCGATCTCTTCCTCTCCATCGCCGCGAAGGCGGGCAAGGAGCTCTCCGTCGAGTCCTTCCAGAAGGCCGCCGCCGGGTTCTCCGACACCGGGACGCTCGTCGGCGACCGCGCCGAGCCCAAGGGGCAGAAGGAGAGCTTCGGCTGCGGGGCGCTCGTCCGGCTGAAGAACGGACGGTACGAGGTGGTCGTGCCGTTCAAGTGCTACCCGCCGATCCCGTTCGGCTGAGGGGCGCGTTCGCGTGGGTGACCTGCTGGGCTTCGTCCTGAGCGGGCTGGTCTCGGGCGCGCTGTACGCGCTGCTCGCGACCGGGCTCGTGCTCTCGTACTCCGCCTCCGGACTCTTCAACTTCGCGCACGGCGCCACCGCGTACCTCTGCGCGCTGGCGTTCTACGAGCTCCACTCCGGCTTCGGCTGGCCGGCCGTGCCCACCGCCCTGCTGCTCGTGTGCGTGGTCGCGCCGGGCCTCGGCCGGGGGCTCGACCGGCTGATGTTCCGGAAGCTGGCGGGCGTCGGCGAGACGGCGCAGATCGTCGCGACGATCGGTCTGCTCGTCGCCCTGCCCGCGGCCGGGCTGTGGGCGGTCGAGCTCCTGGAGCGGGCCGGGGCGCCGGTCCTGCCGGCCGAGAACCAGTTCGGGCTGCCGGGGGTCGGGCCGAGCCCCGCGGAGTCCTGGCAGCTCCTCGACGGCGTCGGCATCGACTCCGACCAGCTCATCACCTGGGTCGCGACGGCGCTCGCGGCCGCCGGTCTTTGGGTGCTCATGCGGCACACCCGGCTCGGGCTGCTGCTGCGCGCGGCCGTCGACAACCGCTCGCTGACCGAGCTGCGCGGCATCAGCGCCGACCGGCTGTCCTCGATCGCCTGGATGCTGTCCTCGGGCCTCGCCGGGCTCGCCGGAGTCCTCGCGACCCCGCTCCTCGGCCTCTCGGCCCACGACTACACCCTCTTCCTGTTCGTCTCGGCGACGGCGGCGGTCCTCGGACGCTTCGCCTCGGTGCCCCTCGCGTTCGCGGGCGGCCTCGGGCTGGGGGTCCTGCAGAACCTGGTCGCCGGGTACTCCTCGTTCGCCGAGGACATCACCGGCTTCCGTACCGCCGTGCCCTTCCTCATCCTCTTCGCCGGGCTCGTCGTGCTCGCGCAGCGGCGGCGCGCGGCGGGCACGGCGGCGGCGGACCCGCCACCGGTCGACTACCTGGCCGGGAAGGGCTGGGGCAGGCGTTGGGGCGCGTGGGTGGTGGCCGGCGTGCTGCTGGGGACGGCCTTCTACACCGTCACCACCCCCTTCTGGAGCGGGATCCTGGCGCAGGGGCTCGCCATCGGGCTCGTGTTCATGTCGTTCACGGTGCTCACCGGGCTCGGGGCGATGGTGTCGCTGGCCCAGGCGACGTTCGTGACCGGCGCCGCCCTGGTCGCCGGCCTTCTGATGAGCCACGGCTGGCCGTTCGTGGCGGCGGCGGCCGTCGGCACGGTCGCGGCGGCGCTGCTCGGCGCGGTGGTGGCGCTGCCCGCGCTGCGGCTCGGCGGGCGGTCCCTGGCGCTCGCCACGCTCGCCCTCGCCTTCCTGGCGGACCAGGTCCTCTTCCAGCTGGGGTGGCTGCGCAACGGCGACACCGGCTGGGAGATCCCCCGGCCGGTCGTCGGCCCGGTGGACCTGGGCGACGACCGGGCACTCGGGCTCGCACTGGTCCTGCTCTGCGGGGCGGTCGTGGCGCTGCTGACGTGGCTGCGCGGCTCCCGGTGGGGCCGGGCGATCCTGGCGGTGCGGTCGGCGCCGGAGGCCGCCGCCGCGTCGGGCGTGTCGGTGGTCCGGACGAAGCTCCTGCTCTTCACGGTGTCGGCGGGGCTCGCGGGGTTCGGGGGCGTGCTCCTCGCCTCGTACAGCACGCGGATCACGGCGACGGACTTCACGGCGATGACGGGTCTGGTGTGGCTGGCCGTCGTCGTCGCCGCGGGCGTGCGACGCCCGCAGTTCGCGGTGGTGGCGGGGCTCGTCTTCGCGGTGGTCCCGCACCTGATGGCGACGTACGTGACGGAGTCGGCGCATCTACCGGTGATCCTCTTCGGTCTGGCGGGCCTCGCGCTGGCCAACGACCCGGACGGGTACTGCGCGGCCTGGCCGTCCCGGCGGGCGGCGCGGGCGCGTGCGCGGGCCGGCTCACCGGCGCCGGTGGCTCCGGCGGCTTCGACGGCCGCTGCCCCGGCTCCGCCTGCGGCCGCGGCGATCCCGGCCCAAGTGCCGTTGTCGGTACGGGAGGGGGCGCGGGGTCCCGAGGCGGGCGCGGGGCGGCCGTCCGACGGCGTGCCCGCGCTCGAACTGCGGGGCGTACGGGCCGGGTACGGCGGCGCGGCCGTGCTGCACGGGGTGGACCTCGCGGTGCGCGGGGGCGAGGTCCTCGTGCTGCTCGGGCCCAACGGGGCAGGGAAGTCCACCCTGTGCCGCGTGGCCGCGGGCCTGCTGCGGCCCGCCGAGGGTCTGGTACGGGTACGGGGCGAGGACGCGACCCGGGACGCGGCGGTCGCACGGGCGCGGCGCGGGGTGCGGCTCGCGCCCGAGGGGCGGGGGATCTTCGCCGGGCTCTCGATCGAGGAGAACCTGGCCCTGCACCTGCCGGCGGCCGAGGACCGGGACGCCGTCTACGCCCGCTTCCCGGTGCTCGCCGCCCGCCGCGGCGTCGCCGCCGGGTCCCTGTCGGGCGGGGAGCAGCAGCTGCTCGCGCTCGCCCCACTCCTCCAGCACCCGCCGGAGGTCCTCGTCGCCGACGAGCCCTCCCTCGGCCTCGCGCCCCGTGTCGTGGACGAGGTCTTCCGGCTCCTCACCGAGCTCCGCACGCAGGGGACCGCGCTGCTCCTGGTCGAGGAGAAGGCGGCCGAAGTGCTCGGCATCGCCGACACCGTCGCGTACCTCGCACAGGGCGAGACGGCCTGGTCGGGGCCGAGGTCCGAGGTGGATCCCGACCGGCTCGCCGAGGCCTATCTGGGGACGGGAGTCCGCCGATGACCGCTGCCATGCTCCGTGCGACCGGGGTCGACGTCCGCTTCGGCGGTGTCCACGCCCTGCGCGACGTGACGATCGACGTGCGGCCCGGCGAGGTCTGCGGCCTGATCGGGCCCAACGGCGCGGGCAAGACGACGCTCTTCGACGTCCTGTCCGGGATCCGCAGGCCGGACGCGGGCTCCGTCGCGTACGCGGGGGCGGACATCACCCGCCGCTCCCCCGTCTGGCGGGCCCGCCACGGCATCCGCCGGACCTTCCAGCGGCAGCAGCTCTTCGGGCAGCTGACGGTGGCCGACAACCTGGTCGTGGCCCAGGACTGGCGGGGCGGGCCGCGCCGGGCCGCGCGCCACCGGGAGCGGGCGGCCGCCGTGCTCCACGAGTGCGGGCTCGACGCGCTGGCCGGTTCCTACGCGGGCGCGCTGCCCGTCGGGCAGGCCCGCATGGTCGAACTCGCCCGGGCCCTCGCCGACCCGCCCCGGGTCCTGCTGCTCGACGAGCCGGCGTCCGGTACGACGGCCGAAGAACGCCGTCAACTGGCCGCCGTCGTCCGGCACATGGCGGACGAGGAGAACTGCGCGGTGCTGCTGGTCGAGCACAACGTGGCCTTCGTGATGGAGCTGTGCTCGCGGGTCGTGGTGCTCGACCTCGGCCGGGTCCTGGCCGAGGGGACGGCCGCCGAGGTCCGGGCGGACCCGGCGGTCAGGGAGGCATACCTCGGCTCGGCCTCCGGCGGCCCGGGGGGACCTGGCAGCCCGGGCGGCCCCGGCAGCCCTCGCGGACCTGGCGCCGAGGAAGGTGCGCGGACCGATTCCGGCCGACGGGAATGAGATCGTCCCCGCGGGTGTTGCCGCAGGGAGTACCACCCCCCGAGATGTAAGGATCGACCGCACGTGAGCACGGACAGCAAGGTCCCCTCCCTCACCCTCAACAACGGCGTGGAGATGCCGCAGCTCGGCTTCGGCGTCTGGCAGGTGCCGGACGACGAGGCGACCCGGGCGGTGGCGACCGCCCTGGAGGCCGGTTACCGCTCGATCGACACCGCCGCGATCTACGCGAACGAGACGGGCACCGGCCGGGCGATCGCCGCGTCCGGCCTCCCTCGCGAGGAACTGTTCGTCACCACCAAGCTGTGGAACAGCGAGCAGGGCCACGACTCGACGCTGCGGGCCTTCGACGAATCGCTCGCCAAGCTGGGCCTGGACCACGTGGATCTGTACCTCATCCACTGGCCGGTGCCGACGAAGGACGCCTACGTCGACACGTACCGGGCCTTCGAGAAGATCCTCGCCGACGGCCGGGCGAAGGCGATCGGTGTCTCCAACTTCCTCCCGGAGCACCTGGAGCGGCTGATCGGCGAGACCTCTGTCGTCCCCGCCGTCAACCAGATCGAGCTGCACCCGCACCTGCAGCAGCAGGCCTCGCGCGAGGCGCACGCCCGGTACGGCATCGCGACCGAGGCCTGGTCGCCGCTGGGTCAGGGCAAGGGTCTGCTCGACGTCCCGGCGATCGTCGCCGTGGCGCAGAAGCACGGCCGCACCCCGGCGCAGGTGGTGCTCCGCTGGCACCTGCAGACGGGGAACGTGGTCATCCCGAAGTCGGTGACCCCGTCCCGTATCCGCGAGAACATCGACGTGTTCGGCTTCGCGCTGGACGACGAGGACATGGCCGCGATCGCCGTCCTCGACGAGAACCGGCGCCTCGGCCCGAACCCGGCCGAGTTCCACGTCGGCGCCTGAGCGCCACGAGCGCCTGAACGCACGAGCCGAGGGTGGGTGCCGGTCTTCCGGCGCCCACCCCGCCCGTATGCGCGGCGGATCCGTCGGTCAGGAGGAAGTCACGGTCATGGAAAAGGAGTTCGCCCAGTGAGCGGTTCGCCCACGCCGGTCGACGAGGGTCTCTACCGGGTACGGAACGTGGCCAGCGGGCTGCTCCTCGAGGTGTACCAGGGGTCGAGCCGCAGCGGCGCCAACGTGCAGCAGGGCAAGGAGAACGGCACGCCCGGCCAGCACTGGCACATCGTTCCGGTGGAGAACGGCGGCGGCCTTCATCACCTGGTGAACGCGGCGAGCGGCAAGCGGCTCGACGTGGCGAACGCCTCGACGGAGAACGGCGCCAACATCCAGCAGTGGAAGGCGAACAACTTCGGCGCGCAGGAGTGGATCATCGAGCAGGACCTCCAGTCGCCTGGCACGGTCGCGCTGGTGAGCTTCATCAGCGGGCTGCTCCTGGAGGTCGAGGACGGGTCGATGGACGACGGCGGGAACGTACGGCAGTGGGAGGACACCGACTCCCCCTCCCAGTGGTGGCAGTTGGAGCCGGTGACCTGATCCGCCGTCGGGCGCCGGGGTGACGCTCAGCCCTTGCGGGCGGTGTGGACGGTGGAGGCGGAGAGCATGAAGAGGTCCGTCCGCCGGTGCACGGAGAGCGGGTCAGCCGGGTCGAGCAGCCGGTCGAAGGTCGCCCGGTCCTCCGCGTCGAGCCGCTCGGAGAGCGGCTCACGCAGCCGCGTGAAGTGGGCGACGATCTGTTCCCGGTGGACGGCGGGCACGGGCGCCGGGACGTCGGTGAGGAAGGTCCGGGTGCCGCTGGGGGTGAGCCCCGCGTCCGCGAGCAGCGCCCGCCAGTCGTCCACCTCGTCCTTGCTGTCCGGGAGTCCGGCCCGCATCTCGGCGAACAGGTCGGCGTGCGCGGCCTCGATCCTGGTCTCCAGGCCGGGTCGGCCGAAGCCGATGTTCGCGGGCAGGTGGCGGGCCTGGAGCCCGCCCTCGACGAGGGCGATCAGTCCGCCGGGCCTCAGGAGTCCGGCGAAGGAGGCGAGGGCGGCTCGCTGGTCGCCGATGTGGTGGGTGGAGTTGCCCGCCCAGATCAGGTCGGCCTCGCCCAAGGCGTCGAAATCCGCAGGGAGTTCGGCGTGCAGGGTGGTGACGCGGCCGGCCATGCCCTGGGCATCGGCGCGCTCGCGCGCCCGCTCCAGGAGCTCCGGAGTCGCGTCCACGGCGACCACGTCGGCGTACGGGAAGGCCTCGGCGAGCAGGGTGGAGATCACCCCGGGGCCGCTGCCGACGTCGAGGGCCCGGCGGACGCCGACGGCCGGGACGAGCTCGCCGAGCCAGGCGGCGGCCCGGGTGTAGAGGGGGCTGTGCAGTTCGGCCTGGCGCTCCAGGAGCGGCGCCATCGCGGCCCAGTCGAGGTGGTCGGCGTGGTCGTGGTCGTGGCCGTGGTGGTGGCCGCGCTCGTGGTCGTGAGTCATGGCGCCAGCCTGCGGGCGACGCGCGAGAAACGCGAGATTTCTTGCCGTTCCGGCAACAGGGTTCACTCCCGTCGCCGGAACTCCTGCGGGCTGACCCCCCGGACCCGCTTGAACGCGGCGCTCAGCGCGAAGGCGCTGCTGTAGCCGACCTGTCCGGCCACGGACTCGACCGTCGCGTCCGTCTGGCGCAGCAGATCGGCGGCGCGGGCGAGCCGCCAGCCGGTGAGGTACGTCATCGGCGGTTCACCGACGAGCTCGGCGAACCGGCGGGCGAGCCCGGCGCGGGAGACGCCCGCCTTCGCCGCGAGCGAGGAGACCGTCCAGGGGTGGGCCGGATCGTTCTGCAGGAGGCGCAGGGCGCGGCCGACGACGGGGTCGGCCATGGCGCGGTACCAGGCGGGGGCCTGCGCGCCGGGCCGGGAGAACCAGGCCCGTACGGCGGCGATGAGGAGCAGGTCGAGGACCCGGTCGAGGACGACGCTCTGCCCTGGTTCGTCGCGGGAGATCTCCTCGTCGAGGAAGGGCATCAGCGGGCAGTTCCACATGTCGGCGGGCAGGTGGAGCAGGGGCGGCAGCGCGTCGAGGAGACGGCGGCTGACCTCGCCGCCCATCTGGTAGGTGCCGACGAGGACGGTGTTCGCGCCGTCGAGGGCGTTGCCCCAGGTCCGTACTCCCAGCTGCATGGACCGGGCGAGCGGCTCCCCGCTCAGGGTGGTGCAGACGCCGCCGGGGCCGATCCTGGCGCGCGGCGGAGCGTCGGGCGCGTCCGCGACGGTGTACGGCTCCGGGCCGCGCGCGATCGCGATGTCGCCGGGGCGCAGCAGGACGGGGGCTCCCCGGTCGGGGACGATCCACGCCTCGCCCTCCGTGACGCACATCAGGCAGAGCGGCGCGTGGTCCTCGATCCGTACGGACCACGGCGACTCCATGATCATCCGGAGCAGGAAGGCCCCTTTGGCCCGTGGTCCGTCGAGGAGTCCGGCGAGAGCGTCCATAGGCCGCAAGGTTAGACGGGCGGTGGAGGGACCGCGGAGGCGCCGGGCGCGTGGGCGTATCCGTAGCGGGAGGAGTGTGGACGCACACGTATGGGAGTGAGTCCGTGGAGCATGGGAAGCGGGCCCGGATCCCGCGAGTCTTGAGCCATGACGACGAACACGAACAACACGCAGACGATCCTGGTGACCGGCGCGAACGGCAAGACGGGCCGGCGGGTGGCCGAGCGGCTGACGGCCCGGGGCGCGACCGTCCGGGCGGGCTCCCGCTCCGGTACGACCCGCTTCGACTGGGAGTCCGTGGCCACCTGGGCCCCGGCGCTCCGGGGCGCGGACGCCGCGTACGTGAACTACTACCCGGACCTCGCCGCACCCGGCGCGGTCGAGGCGATGCGGACCTTCGGCGAGCTGGCCGCGGCGAACGGTGTGCGGCGGCTGACGCTGCTGTCGGGGCGCGGCGAGCCGGACGCGGTCCGCGCGGAGGAGGCGCTGCGCACGGCGCTCGGCTCCTCGGGCGCCGAACTGACCGTCGTACGGGCCTCGTTCTTCGCGCAGAACTTCAACGAAGGAGCCCTGGCGGACGGCGTCGCGGCGGGGACGCTCGCCTTCCCCGCGGCCGGGACGGCCGAGCCGTTCATCGACGCCGACGACCTGGCGGACGTGGTCGTGGAGACACTGACCCAGGACGGCCACGCGGGACTCGTGCACGAACTGACGGGTCCCCGCCTCGTGACCTTCGCGGAGGCGGCGGCGGTGCTGTCGGCCGCCTCGGGCCACGAGGTGACGTACGTCCCGATGAGCGAGGGTGAATACGCCTCCCTGCTCCAGGAGTTCGGCGTCCCCGCGCCGGACGCGCAGTGGCTCTCCGCCCTCTTCGCGATGCTGCTCGACGGCCACAACGCCTTCGTGACGGACGGGGTGAAGCGGGTCCTGGGCCGCGAGCCGCGCGACTTCACGGCCTTCGCGACGGAGGCGTGGGCGGCGACCCGGGCGTGACTCCGTAACGGGTCGCAAGGCGGGAGACGGTCTCGGTGAGGAGGTCTCGGAGCTCCACCGGCTCCAGGACCTCCACCTCCGCGCCCAGGCCGAGGAAGGTGTGGTGGGCGTGCGCGAGGGACTCGATCGGGAGGGTGGCGCGGATCCGGCCGTCCGGCTCGGGGACGCGGGTGGCGGCGAACGCCCGCGCCGCGTCGCCCGTGAGGCGCTTCGCCCCCTCCGGGGTGATCAGGACGACGGCGTCCCCGCCGTGGAGCCGGGTGCGGAAGGCGAGCTGGTGCGCGGACCAGTAGTCGGTCAGCGAGAAGTCCTCGGGGATGTCGAACTCCTCGTCCGTGACGTCGAGTTCGAGGATCTGGTCGACACGGTACGTACGCGGCCCCGGCCCCGCGACCAGGTACCAGCGGCCGGCCTTGAGCACCAGACCGTACGGTTCGAGGCGTCGGTCGACGTCGGTGGGTTCCTTCCAGCGGCGGTAGCGCGCGGCGAGGACGCGGCCCGCGCGCACGGCCTCGGCGACCTGCGCCAGGAAGGGCGC
The DNA here is from genome assembly GCF_043200825.1 of Streptomyces sp. NPDC048370. Classification (NCBI taxonomy): domain Bacteria; kingdom Bacillati; phylum Actinomycetota; class Actinomycetes; order Kitasatosporales; family Streptomycetaceae; genus Streptomyces; species Streptomyces sp. NPDC048370. The sequence continues at coordinate 840,414 of NZ_JBICYI010000001.1, forward strand.
GTCGGTGTCCTCCGCGTACCACCCGGGCGCGTCGATGTGGAACCGGGCCCGCAGCCGGTCGACATGGTCGCGCAGCGGCGTCGGCAGGGAGGCGCGCAGTTTCAGCTGGGCGTCGACGAAGTGTGCGCCGAGCCCGAGTTCGGCGGCCGCGCCGGGGATCCCGGCGAGGAACAGCGCCTCCGCCTCCCCGGTGTACAGGTCGGTCAGCCGGGAGAAGCGGTGGCCGGCGAGGAGCCGGTAGCCGCCGGAGTGGCCCGCGTCGCCGTAGAGCGGGACACCGGCCGCGTGCAGGGACTCGACGTCGCGGTAGACCGTCCGTACCGACACCTCCAGCTCGTCGGCGAGCTGGGCGGCGGTCATCCGGCCCCGGGTCTGGAGCAGGAGAAGGATCGAGATGAGTCGGCTGGACTTCACTGACACAAGGTGTCAGTGAAGCGCTCCTACAGTCCAGCCATGGCTTTCGCAGAGAAGTTGCTCTTCGTGCCGCCGCCGATCGAGGTGGCCGGCAGGCTCGTCAAGCGCTACCACGTCACGCACGACCCGGCGGGCATCGCGCCGGAGGTGGAGAAGGCGGCGTACGCGATGCTGCCGGAGATCCTCCCCGAGCCCGACGGCACGCCGCCCGCGACCTTCGTCGTGCTGCACAGGGGCGGCGACAGCGGCGCGTACCTGAACGCGTACAGCTGGGTCTGGGACAACGTGATCCACTTCGCCGGCGCGGCGGCCGGCCAGCCGGTCCTCGGCTGCCCGGACACGGACCCGACCCACTTCGTGAAGACCGCGCTGCCCTGGATCGGGTGTGTGTGGGAGCTGCCGCCGATCGACCACGAACGGAACGCCTGGGTACGGCACATCCTGAAGCCCGACTCCCCCGACCTCGACGGCTACGTCCTCGACTCCCTTCCCGCAGGCACCACAGGAGAGCGCGCATGACCACCGCAGACGGCTTCGACTTCCTCGACGGGCGCTGGAGCGTCCACAACCGTCGCCTCGCGGACTTCCTCGATCCCGACAGCGGCTGGGAGGAGTTCTCCGGCCACACCACCGGCCGGCTCTTCTGGAGCGGCCGGGCCCATGTCGACGAGATCGTCTTCCCGTCCAAGGGGTTCAGCGGCCTGACGCTGCGGCTGTACGAGCCGGAGACGGGCGAGTGGACCTTGAACTGGTCCAACAGCCGTACCGGCCGCCTCGACCCGCCGGTCAGGGGCCGGTGGGCCGAGGACGGAACAGGAGAGTTCCACGGCGAGGACCGCTACGCGGGCAAGGACGTGCGGGTGCGGTTCCGCTGGTCGGGCGTCTCTGCCGACACCGCCCGCTGGGAGCAGGCGTTCGCGCCGGCCGGCGGGGAGTGGGTGACGAACTGGGTGATGGAGTTCAGTCGCGGTTGACGGGGCGGTCGACGGGGCGATGGAAGGACACCAGCCGGTACGCGGGGTCGGCGCGGGGGCGATCCTGGTCCGGGAGGGCGGCGAGGTCGGCGGTGAGCGCGACCGTCGTTCCCGGGGAGCCGTCGAACCAGGAGGCGTAGTAGCCGCGTCGCAGGTTCTCCGCCGTGCGGCGCGGGGTGGTGCCCTGGCCATGGCCGGTGAAGCGGGTGGCGCCCGCCGGGACGAGGCCGTGGGCGGTGGCGGTGGCCGCGATCAGGTCGCCCCGGTCGGAGGCCCGCTCGTGGGAGCGGTACGGGGCGAGGACGCGGTCGATGTCGCTGCCGACGTCGTGGGCCGCGTCCTTGTCGACCGTGGCGACGAACACGCCACCGGGGCGCAGCACCCGGGCCGCCTCTGCGACGATCGCGGCCGAGAACGGCACCAGGTGCAGCAGCCAGACGGCGCTGACGGCGTCGACGGAACCGTCCGGCAGGGGCAGCGCGCGGGCGTCGGCGAGGACGACCCCGCCCCGGACGCGCCGGACCGCCTTGCGGGCCATGCCGGGCGCCGCGTCCGCGCCGTGGACCCGCAGGCCCGGTCGGGTCAGCCGCTCGGTGACGAGGCCGGTGCCGCAGGCGAGATCGAGGAGCGTACGGGCGCCGGGCGGGACGAGGCGCAGGACGGCCTCGGCCGCCGCCTCGGCGCGCGGCACACCCCCACGCGTCTCGTCGTAGCGATCCGCCTCGGCGTCGTAGTCCAGCACGGTCTCCCCCATGGGGGAGAGCCTAGGTCGTCAGCTCGCGCCGTGTCCCGGGGCGATGTTCTCGACGCGGGTGGCCAGTTCGAAGTCCTTCTCGGTGACCGCGGGTCCGGCGGAGTGGGTGTTCACGGAGACCGCGACGGTGTTGTAACCGAGCGTCAGATCCGAGTGGTGGTCCAGTTCCTGCTGGATCCGCGCGACGTGGACGACCAGGGCGGTGGCCGCGAAGTGGTCGCCGAGACGGTAGGTCCGGGTGATCCGGTCGTCCGCGAGGGACCAGCCGGGGAGCTCACGCAGCCGGTCCTCGATCTCCTTCTGCGACAGCGGCTCTGTGGCCATGTCCGTACTCCCTCGGGTCGTGGTTGCTGACGGCGACGATACGGTCCCCTGGACTCGATACCCGAGCCGACACCTGGGATAGCGTCGGAGCATGACTTCTCTCGCGACGGACTCCGGGGTGGGGCCGCTGCTGCGCGGCTGGCGCGAGCAACGGCGGCTGAGCCAGTTGGAGCTGGCGCTGCGGGCGGATTCCTCGGCCCGGCACATCTCCTTCATCGAGACGGGCCGGTCCCGGCCGAGCGAGCAGATGGTCCTGCGTCTCGCCGAGCACCTGGACGTGCCGGTGCGGGACCGGAACGCGCTGCTCCTTGCGGCCGGTTACGCGCCCCGGTACCAGGAGTCGACGCTCGACGACCCGCGCCTGGAGACGCTCCGCGCGGGCATCGAGCAGCTGCTGCGCGGGTACGACCCGTATCCGGCGCTCGTCGTGGACGGCACGTACACGGTGGTGGCGGCGAACGACAGCATCGGGCTGCTGCTCGCCGGGCTGCCGGAGCACCTGCTCACCCCGCCGCTGAACGCGATGCGGATCACGCTCCACCCGGAGGGGCTCGCGCCACGGATCCGGAACCTGCGGGAGTGGCGGGGTCATCTGCTGGCCCAGATGGAGCGCCAGATCGCCCTGTCCCGCTCGCAGCCCCTACGGGATCTGTACGAGGAGGTGGCGGCGTACCCGCTGCCGGAGGGCACCTCGGACCCGGACGACCGGGAGGACCCGGAGCCGTACCCGTACTTCGCGCTGCCCCTGCGGATCGAGCACGACGGCCGGGTGCTGTCGTTCGTGTCGTCGATCTCGACGTTCAACACCCCGATGGACGTGACCGTCGCCGAGCTGGCCATCGAGACGCTGCTCCCGGCCGACCCGGAGACGGTCACGTATCTGCGGTCGCTCAGGAGGTAGCGGACGCCCGCAGGGCGGACCACTGGAGGCCGGCGAACCCGGCGACGGTGGCGGCCTGGACGAGGGTCCACACCACCCCGGCGGTGGTGGGCTCCAGCCAGGCGACGAGCGCGACGACGCTGAGCACGGTCCAGAGGATGTTGATGTCGACGACGGCCTTCACGCCGAGGACCGGCGGCTCGACGCGGCTCGCCACCCAGGCGACGCCGGCGGCGTACACGGCGAGGACGATGCCGAGTTCGAGGAGCAGGGCCCGGTCGATGCCGAGCAGCTCACCGAGCGGCCCGGAGGCGGCGACGTAGGCGAGCGCGTTGGCCCCGGTGACGAGGGCGTCGAGCGCGAGGAACCGACGCACCATGGACTGCGGCCTGGTGGTACGGGAGAGTCCGGCGAGCAGGGCCTGGGACATGGCGAATCAGCCTCCATCGGTGAGGTATGCGCTGCTGGTGGTCCCGAAGCTCGGCCGGAGTGCGCCGGCCGAGTCCCGGTACGCACCACGATGCCGCCGCGCCCGACGCGGGTCGATTACGTGCGAGGTAATGCGAAGCCGGGGGTTTGGCGGGCGGTTCGGTGGTGAGGCGAGGAGGACGATCCCGTGGACGTCCCGTGCGTCCGGACTTCGAGACTTCCGGACGTCCAGAAGTCCAGGCGTCCGGACGTCCAGGCGTCCACGACTCATCGACCACTCGACTGGGGAGCCATGGAGAGCCTTCTTCGGCTTGCGCTGGTGCTCGGCGGTTCGGCGCTCGTGACCTTCGCCGCCGGCCGCACGGCCGACCTGATCCTGCGGCACGCGGACGCCCGCCATCCCGAGACCCCGCTCTGGGGGTTGCTGCGCCGGTGCCGCACACCGCTGTACGTCGTCCTGCTGACCGCCCTCCTTGGGTGGACCCACCGCGCGTCGGACTGGGGGCCGTTGCGCGAGCACCGGGCGGGGGTCGGCCATGTCCTGCTGCTGTGTCTGATCGGCGGCGGCGCCTGGCTGGCCGTGCGGGTCGCGGCGGCGGTCGTCGAGTCCTCGTACGCGCGGTACGCCGGGCGGTCCAACGATCCGGCCCGGGTGCGCCGGGTCCGTACCCAGGTCACGCTCATCATGCGCGTGGTGGCCGTCGCCGTCGGCGTGATCGCCACGGCCGTGGCCCTGGTGACCTTCCCCTCCTTCCGCACGCTCGGCACGTCGCTGCTCGCCTCGGCCGGGATCATCGGCATCGTCGCCGGTGTCGCGGCGCAGTCGACGCTGGGGAACCTCTTCGCCGGGTTCCAGATCGCCTTCGGCGACATGGTGCGCCTGGGCGACACGGTCGTCGTCGACGGCGAGTGGGGACTCGTGGAGGAGGTGACGCTGACCTTCCTCACCGTACGGACCTGGGACGAACGCCGGGTCACGCTGCCCGTCTCGTACTTCACCTCCCGTCCCTTCGAGAACTGGTCGCGGGGCGGTGCGGAGATGACCGGCACGGTCTTCGTCCACTGCGACCATTCCACGCCCGTCGCGTTGATGCGCGCGCACCTCCGGGAGTTCCTGGAGACCTGCCCCACCTGGGACCGCCGGGGCTGGGACCTGGCCGTCACGGACACCTCCCCGACCGGGATAACGGTCCGCGCGCTGGTGACCGCGAAGGACTCCGACGACGTGTGGACCACCCGCTGCGCCGTGCGTGAGGAGCTCGTCGGCTGGCTCGCCCGCGAGCACCCCGCCGCGCTCCCGCGCCTCGTCACCGGGCCGGCGCCCGGGACGTCGCCGAAGGATCCCCGGGACGACCTCCCCCACCCGTCGTGACGAGTTCTCGACAGGGAGTGAGCGCTTCCGCATGGGGGCGGCGCCTGCGGGCAGATATCGGGTGGCACGACACCGCCCGTCCGAGGAGCCGCCCATGCCGCCGCCCTTGTCTCCGGCCTCCGAGCCGGTGTTCACCGCGGACTTCAGCTCACGGGAGCAGTGGACCGCCGGCCGTTCGTGGGCGTATCCGGACGGCGGGCCGGTCAACCGGGGGGACAACAAGCTGGACCACCTGGTGGAGGACCCGTCCTACAGCCGGTCCGGGGTCTTTCGCGCGACCCGTCGGCGCGACGGGCTGTGGGACTCCGGGCTGCTGACGACGGAGGGCAGTCCTGAGGGGTTCGAGGTGCGGGCCGGGGACGTGCTTGAGGCGCGGGTGCGGCTGCCCGAGGAGACCGGGGCCTGGCCGGCGATCTGGACCTGGCGCGACGGCGGGCAGGAGGTCGACGTCTTCGAGTACCACCCCGACAACCCCGACCTGCTCGAACTGTCGAACCGCGTGCGGGGCACCCACCTCTACCACCGCTCTCCCTCGGTGCGGCCCGGCGGCTGGATTCGGCTGCGGACCGAGTTCGGGGCGCGCTCGGTGGTGTGGTGGCTCGACGACGAGGAGGTCTTCGCCGACGGGCGCGGGGTCGGCCCCTCCTGGCACGCCTGTCTGATCGTCAACCTCTCGGTCTGCGCGGGCCGTTATCACCCCGCGCCGGATCCGGAGACGCGCGAGATGTCCTTCGAGGTGCGTGACCTGCGCGTGTTCCGGCCGGGTGCGTGAGCGGAGCCGCCCGGCCGGACGCGTGACCCGCGCGTGGGTATTGTTCGCGCCGTGGCGGCGGGGGCCGCCGCCGGGACGCGGGGAGACGCACATGGCGTGGCGCAGGGACCGGGCGCGGATGGTGGCGGCCGGGGACGAGCATCGGGTGACGCCCGCCGAGCTCTTCTTCGACCTGGTGTTCGTGTACGCGATCACCCAGGTGACCGCTCTGATGGCGGCCGATCCGTCGCCGGTGCGGGTGGGCGGGGCGATGATCGTGCTCGCGCTGCTGTGGTGGTGCTGGTGCTGTTTCGCCTGGCTGGGCAATGTCGTGCGGGCCGACTCCGGCGCGCTGTTCGCGGTGCTCGTCGTCGTGATGGCGGTCGTCTTCATCGTGTCGCTCGTGGTGCCCGAGGTGTTCGCCGACAGGCCCGGTGGGCTCTCGGCCCCGCTGCTCTTCGTGCTCTGCTACGGAGCCGTGCGCACGCTCCATCTGGTCTCGTACTGGCTCTCCAGCCCCGACGACGCGGCCCTGCGGGCCACTCTGCGGCGTACGGCGCTGCTCTCCGTGGCACCACCGATGGTGCTGCTGCTGATCGGCTCCGCGTACACGGGCAAGGTCCAACTCCTGCTGTGGCTGGGCGCGGTGGTCATCGACTACGGCGGCATCTACGTGACGGGGGCATCCGGCTGGCGGGTCAACTCCCCCGGGCACTTCTCCGAGCGGCACGGGCTGATCGTCATCATCGCGCTCGGCGAGTCGATCGTGGCGATGGGCGTGGGGGTGTCGGGCTTCCCCGTCACGGTCGCCGTCCTTGGCGCGGCGGCCGCCGGGCTGCTGCTGTCGGCCGCGCTGTGGGCGCTGTACTTCCGGCGGCTCGCGGAGGGCGCCGAGCAGCGGCTCGCCGCCCTCGAGGGCGACGGGCGGACGCGGTTCGCGCGGGACGTGTACACCTTCCTGCACCTGCCGCTCGTCGCGGGTGTGGTGCTGTGCGCGCTCGGTATGAAGAAGGTCCTCCAACAGGTCGCCGACCCCGGCCACTACGACCTCGCCGAGCCGCTGCACGGAGTCGTGGCCTGGTCGCTGACCGGCGGCGTCGGGGTCTTCCTGCTCGGCGGCGCGGCGATCGTGCTGCGCTCCTCCGGCCGCCGTCCGACGGTCCTCGCCGTGGGCGGGGTGTGCGCGCTCGCGTCCGGCGCGCTCGTCGGTCTCGTCCCCGCCCTCGTGGCGCTGGTGGTCCTGGCCGCCGGGATCACCACGCTCGTCGCCCTGCACGGCCGGGGATCCGCAGCGCCGAGCGGCCACGCAGCCGACTGACACGGTCCTGACCGCGGTCGCGGTCCGATCCCCTGGCTGTGCGTCAGTACGCGGCGTCGCGGTGCTGGATGTAGGCGCGCAGTCTGGTCGTGTCGGCGGCCGTCCAGCCCTCCGGCGGGGCCACCGCCGCCCAGCCGTCCACGGCCCCGGCTCCGTAGCGGTGGCCGTGCGGTGCCTGCACTCCGTACGAGACGGCCATGTCGATCGAGGTCTGCCAGAAGGCGACGAAGGGGAACCAGTCGACCTCGGGGGTGATGTCCGGGCCGAGCGGGTCCGCCAGCCACTCGGGCCGCTCCAGGAGCAGGTCCGGCGACCACCAGACGACGGGGTCGGAGGCGTTCTGCAGATAGACCGCGCGCGGGAACTGCCAGCGGGCCGGCGGCCGGGCGAGGTCGGCCGCGGGGAACTGGGCGAAGCGCACCCGCGCGCCGCCCTCGTACTGCGGGCGCCACACGGGGCTGCCGGGGTCCCGGTCGCGCCGGATCTCCTGGGACGTCGGGGAGAAGTTCGGGGTACCGAGCAGCAGGGCCCCGTCCGTGCGGGCGAGCAGGTCGTCGGGGCCGTCGAAGGAGGCCTCCACCGCGTAGGCCCCGAGGCTCTCGCCGGTGACCAGGAACGTGGGCCGCCGCTCGGCGGGGAGGGCGTCGATCCGGGCGCGTACGGCCTGGACGAGGGCACGGGTGGCCTGGCCGGCCTTCTCCTTGTCGACGAGGAAGGAGACCCAGCTCGGCAGGTACGAGTACTGGACGGCCACGATCGCGGTGTCGCCGCCGTACATGAACTCCAGCGGCTCGGCCACGTTCGGGTTGACCCAGCCGGTGCCGGTGGTCCCTGCGACGACGAGCACCTGGCGGTCGAAGGCGCCGGTGCGCTCCAGTTCGCGGACGGCGAGCCGGGCCTGGGCGGCGAAGGGGCGCTCGTCCGTGAAGGCGGCGGGGAGCGCCGAGGGTATGTAGACGCGGACCGGGTCCATGGCCGGGCCGCCGCTCACGGCGGTCACGCGGGCGCGGGTGGGGACGGAGCCGGTGAAGTTGCGGCCCTGGTAGCCGAGGTCCTGCCAGGGGATGAGGGAGCCGGGGCCGCCGGAGACGTACCGCGAGACGGGCCGGTGGATCCCGTCCTTCGTACCGCCGTTGGTCGCCTCGGCGATCCGGTCGGCGACGTCGACGATCCCCCGGTCGAAGACCACGTCCCTGACGCCGACGAGGACGGCGAGCGTGGAGAGCAGCGCCCCGACGGCGAAGGCGACGGGCCGGGGCAGGAGTCGGCCGAGGAGCCGGATCAGCCTGACGGAGCCGAGCCGCACGGCCCGGGCGACGAGGAGGAGCGTCAGCAGGAGCGCGATCGCCATCAGCGCGATCATCGGCGTGTGCCAGGTGAGCCCTGGCGGCAGGCCCTGCAGGACCCGGAGCTGACGCTGCATCCGGGCGCTCTCGGAGATGAGCCAGACCGAGAGGACCGGGGCGATCACCCAGTACGCCTGCCAGCACCGGGCCCGTACGCGCGCGCCTGGTCGCCGGGCCACGAGCGCCCGGAACAGCCAGGCGGCCGAGGAGCCGAGCGCGTAGCCGATGGCGGCCGTGATGCCGCCGACGACGCCCTGGAGGTACCAGGGGCGCGGGACGAGCGACGGGGTGAGGGAGGCCCAGAAGAAGAGCGTGGCGGCGCAGAGCGCGGTGAGGTCGGGCCAACGGCGGATCAGGTACGCGGGGTCGGGGCGGTCCCAGTAGGGCCGGCGGGCGAGCGCCAGGAGCCGTTCGCCGAGCGTCCGGAGACGGTGAGCGAGTGTCGTCCGAAGACGACCGGCGAGCGCTCGGTGGCGGTCGGCGAGGGCTCGGTGGTGGTCGGCGGGGCCGGTGGACCGATCGGGGGTGGGGTGCCGGTCGGTCGAGGTCATCGGGTCAGCCTCGTGCACCGTGCACCGTTCCGCAACCGGCCCACCGGCGCCTGCGGGCGGTCCCCTAGGGCCTCTCGTTTGGATCATGCCGGGCTCGCGGGCCCTGGTACCGCGCCTCGCCGCGTTGTCGTCGGTTGCCATGGCTCCGCCATGACGCCCTCCTCCGCCTTGCGATGCACGGCACCAGACCCCGCTCCCTGACCCGGCCTGATCCAAACGAAAGACCCTAGCGGGTGGGACGCTCCTCCCGGGCCGGGCGGGAGGCGGGTTCGGCCGCGCGGGCCGAGGACCGTTCCGGTTCGGCGGGCGCGCCTCGTTCGGCGCGTGCGGCCTCGGCGCGCAGCAGGGCGCGCAGGACGGCGAAGGGGTCGACGGGCATGGCGGAGCTCCTTGCGGTGGGGGGTGAGGTGCACGAGAGGGACGGGCCTCTCAGCAGCGCATCACCACGCACCGCAGGACGTCGCCGTGCGGACGGGGTACGGGTACGGATCCGAGGGCGGCGGCGGACGCGGTGCCTGCCCGGGGCCTGCGCGCGTCCCGGGGGCGGACGCCCCGGCGCCGGGAGCGGAGCCGCCCGGGGGCCGTGGCCGCGGTCTCGGTGAGTTCCTGCGTCTCGGCGCCCGGGTCGGGCGACTGGCTCGTGGCCGGGGGCCTGGCCTCCGCGCAGGCCGGTCCACCCGCACCGGCGCCCACCCCGAACAGGGCGGCGAGAACGAGCGCCAGGACGAGCACGGCACGCCGCGCCGCGCCCGCCGGAGCGGCGGGTGCGGGGTGGGGCGTGGTGCCGGGGCTCATGGAGATGCGTACTGCCCCGGGGCGGGCCCGACGTGCCGGGAAGGGCGGCGGATCCGCCCGGGCGGCCTACGCCGACGCGCCCGAATTCACGCGCTCGGCCGCGCCGTCGGTGTCGGTGTCGGTGTCGGACGCTGCCACTCCGTCCGTGACCGGTCCTGTCGCCGCGCCCCGTGTCTCCCGCCGTGCCTTGCGGGCCGCCATCCACGCGTAGACGAGCACGCCGGCGAAGAGGAACAGGACGCCCTGGTATACCGCCGCGTATCCGGAGCCCGCCACCAGCCACATGGAGAAGCCGAACGCGGCGGCGGCCAGGACGCCGTCGCGGATCAGGCGGGCCCGGTCGACGCGCTCGGAGCGGCCGGAGAGCAGGAAGTAGATCTGCGCGGCGGTGGACAGCAGGTACGGCACGGTGGCGGTGAAGGTGGTGACGAGGACCAGGATCTCGAAGACGCCCTCGGTGCCGACCGTGTAGTTGTAGACCGTCAGGAGCGAGGCCAGGACGACGGTCACGAGGACGCCGACCGTCGGGACGCCGCGCCGCTTGCGGGTGAAGACCTGCGGGAAGAGCCCGTCGCGGGCGGCGGCGTACGGGGTCTGGGCGCTGAGGAGCGTCCAGCCGTTGAGCGCGCCGAGCATGGAGACCAGCGCCATGCAGGCGATGGCGGTACCGCCCCACGAGCCGCCGAACATGACGTTCACGGCGTCCGAGAAGGGGGCGGTGGAGTCGACGAGCCGGTCGTGGGCGACCGTGCCGAAGACGGCGACCGTGCCGAGGAGGTAGACCGTGGCGGCGCCCAGGGTGCCGAGGACGGTCGCGCGGCCGACGTTGCGCCGGGGGTCGCGGACCTCGCCGGCGCTGACGGCGGCCGACTCGACGCCCAGGTAGCTGAAGAGCAGGATCGCGGCGGAGGCGGAGACCGCGCCGAGCGCGCCGTCGCCGCCCGCCTGGAACGGCCCGAGGTTGGCGCTGTCGAAGAAGAAAAGACCGCCGACGGCGACCAGGAGCAGCGGGACGAACTTGAGGACGGTCGCGATCAGCTGCACCGCCCCGACGTAGCGGGTGCCCGCGAGGTTGGCGAGGGCCGGCAGCCACTGGAGCGTCAGCGCGGCTGCGATGGTGGCGGCCTTCGACTCGTGGACCGGGATCAGGACGTCGAGGTAGCCGACGGCCGCCACGGCGAGCGCCGCGTTGGAGACCCAGGCGGTGATCCAGTACGACCAGGCGGCGAGGAAGCCGGCGAAGTCTCCGAAGGCCGCGCGGGCGTAGACGTACGGGCCGCCGGTCTGCGGGTGGCGGTGGGCGAGCCGGCCGAAGACGAGGGCGAGGGCGATCGCGCCGAGTGTGAGGATGCCGAAGGCGACGAGGCTGATCGTGCCGAACGGGGCGACGGAGGCGGGGAGCAGGAAGATTCCGCCGCCGATGATGTTGCCCATGACCAGGGCCGTGGCGATCGGGAGTCCGAACCGCCGGGCGTGCCTGGTCTCTTCTGCGGACGCGGACTGTTCGGGTATGGCCGTGCTCATGGGGGGTGGTGCGCCTCTCGTCGTGCAAACCCGACCATGGTCCGGGAGGTGAGACGCCCCGCCAAATCAGTTGTTTTTCTCCGGTACGACCGGCCGATCAACCGGAAGAAATGCTTCCGCATCGCTCGTGGGCGGGGAAATCTCCAGCGGCACCTGCGGGCCCGCGCACTCCCACAGCCAGCGGCGCAGCACCTGGTGCACCTGCTCCGCGCCCACCAGTTCGGCCCCCTCCGTGACGTCAGGGGCGTCCGGGACCGGCTCCGAGAGCTCCACGGGCGACAGCAGGAAGGGGTGCGCCTGCTCGCCGCCGAGGCCGCCGTGCGAGCCGATCTGTTCCTCGAAGGCGTGCACGGTCCCGGTCGCCGGGTCGTACATCGAGTTGACCATGATGTCGGCGACGTGCGGGAAGCCGTCCGTGCGCCGGACCGCGTCCGCCGCGCCCCGCCCGAAGACCGCGAGCGGACCGTCGTCGGCGAGCGCGGCGACCGGCACCTCCGCCCCGTCGGGACCCAGCACGACCGAACCGTGCTCGGCGCTCGCCACCAGCAGGAAGCCGATGCCCGGGTGGTTGGCGAGCGTGCGCAGCAGCGCGGGGTGACGGCGGTCGATCTCCTCGCGGGTCATCCGGTGCGGAACCCCGGGGAAGGAGACAAGACCCAGGTTCCCCGAGGCGAGCACCACGGGCTCGGACTTCTCCCCCACCAGCTCGTCCGGCTGCTCGCCGTCCTCCTCCACCGGCCGGTGGAGCGCGCTGCGCAGCGCGTCGCGGGCCTCCGAGCCTCCCCCGGACTCCGTCTGGGGGTGCCCCCAGCGGGTCCGCCGGACCCTGCGCGGTACGGGCAGCCCGCAGCCGGCGCGTACGAGATCCCGCAGGGTCAGCCCGTAGGCGCCCTCGAAGGTCTCGCCGGGGCTCTGGCCGTGGTCGGAGAGGAGCACGATCCGGTACGGCCGTGGCGCGTGCTCGGCGACCTTGGCGATCAGCGCGATCGACCGGTCGAGCCGGGCGAGCACCCGGTCGGTGTCGTGGCCGTGCGGCCCCGAGTGGTGCGCCACCTCGTCGTACGCGACGAGGTCGGCGTAGACGGCGGTCCGCCCGGCCAGCATGTCGCCGATGACCGACGCCACGACCACGTCCCGCTCGACGACGGTGGCGAAGGCCCGTACGAAGGGATAGGTGCCGCCCCGCGAGACCCTCGGCGTCTCCTTGCGCAGCCGCGCCCGGGTCGACTGGGCCACCTCCCGGACGGTCTCGGCGACGAAGGAGCCCGCCGTACGGACGGCGTTGGCGGGGTCGGAGAAGTACGCGAAGTACCCGGCGCGGGAGCGGTTGCTCCGGCCCCTGCGGGCGGCCATCGACAGGACCAGGGCGAGCTGGTCCGCGCCGCCGCTGAACAGATTGCCGCGCGAGGCCCCGTCGACGGTGAGCAGCCCGCCGTCGCCGGTGCGGGCGATGGCGCGCCGCTGGAGCTCGACGGCGCTCGCGGGCCGGTTGGAGACCATCAGCCGGCCGGTGTCCTTCTCGTACCAGCGGAAGGCGGGCACGTCCTCGTTGGAGCCGTGCAGGATGCCGAGCTGGCTGGCGCCGGTCTGGCTGGACCAGTCGGTGCGCCACGGGGTGAGCCGGTGGCTGGTGTCGAGCCACTCGGCGACGGTGGGCATCAGTCCGTCGGCGACCGCGTCGCGGAGCACCCGGTGGCCGACGCCGTCGAGTTGCAGGAAGAGCGTCCCCGGCGCGGTCTCCGGGCCTGCCCCACCGGGACCCCCCGTCACGGCCCGGGGCCGCTTGCGGTCGGCGAGCCGGTAGAGGCGGCGGCGGTAGGCGTCGTCGTCGCGGACCGCGAGGGCGGTGGAGGTGGCGGAGGCGACGGCCGACATGACGGCGGCGACCACGACGGCCGTCTCGGGGTCGGCGGCGCCGCGCCCGTCGGGGACCAGCCAGAGCGCGATGAGCAGCAGGGAGCCGTTGAGGAAGAACACCAACAGGCCGAGGACCAGGGCCGGTACGAGCAGCAGCGCGCGGACGACGACGGGCCAGACGATCGCGGTGAGCAGACCGAAGGCGCCCGCGCCCCACACGGCGGTGAGCGCGGTGCGGGTGATGCTGTCGCCGTCGGAGGACTGGAGTTGGAAGTCGGGGAGCAGCCCGGCCAGGGCGAGCATGGTCAGGGTGGACACCGCCCAGACCACGACCACCCGCACCAGGGCGCTCCCCGCGCTCCGCCAGCGGCCGGCGGTACGTGATCGCCCGGCGGTACGCCATCGCCCGTCACCCACGCCTGGTTCACCTTTCACCCGTTACCTGCCTCAAGCGTGGCACATCACCCACGTGGTGCGGGGCAGGGCGGTCTCCGGCGACAGGACCGGGGTCAGCAACCGTCGTAGCCGGCTGTGGGCATGGAGAGCCTGCGGTGGACGTCGGCCTTGCGGGCGGAGTCGTAGGACGGCTCGTCGAGACCCGCGGTCTCCAGTCGTACGCCGCGCCGATCGCACTCGGCGAGGAAGCCGGGCACATCGGTCAACGCCCGCGCGAGGACCCGTTCGTTGGGGGCGACGAAGAGGTCGACCTGCCCGGCGTCCACGTCCACCCAGAGCGCGGCGTGGTCGGGCCTGATCCCGTAGAAGAGCAGTTGTCTGGTCACGACGTAGCCCTTGTCCAGGGCCCAGCGGGCGCACATGGCGTGCTGGCTGCGCGTGTCGACCAGGAAGGGGTCGCTGTCGAGTTCCTCGAGCGGGGTGAGGCTGGCGATCGCCGCCACCCGAACGTCGTCCATGGGCCGACCCTACTCCGAACCAGGGCAGCCGAGGAGGCCACGTCCTGGCGGCGGGACCGGGCCTCATGGCGGCGAGGAGTAGCCACAGGTGTGGCAGATCTTCCAGCCGTCCTGGGTGACGGCCAGGACGCCCCCGCAGCGCGGACACTGCGCCGAATTGCAGGTCGTCCCCATCGTGCTCACCGCGACTCCCATCCCCTTGCCGACGGATGGCTACCCCCGCTTCCCACCGTAGACGCCCGGCGTCACCCGCTTCGGACATTTACCCTCGTGACAAAGGGAACGACCGGACGAGTGGGAACGACCGAGCGGAAGGGCGGCGGGCCGGTGGAGGTCACCTGGTGGGGTCATGCCACCTGCACGGTCGAGGACTCGGGGGTCCGGTTCCTCACCGATCCGCTCTTCGCCCGCAGGCTGGCGCACCTGCGGCGGCGCCGCGGGGCCACGCCACCGCCCGAGGCCGCGCGCGCCGAGGCGGTGCTCGTCTCCCATCTGCACGCCGACCATCTGCACCTGCCCTCGCTCGCCCGGCTCGCGCCCGGCACCCTGCTCGTGGTGCCGCGCGGCGCGCCCGGAGCCGTACCGGGGCTGCGCGGGCTCGACACGCGGGGGCTGCGGCTGACCGAGGTGGGGCCCGGCGACACGGTGACGGTGGAGGGCGTGACGGTACGGGCCGTCCCCGCGCTGCACGACGGGCGGCGGCTGCCGGTGGGGCCGCACCGCTCCCCCGCGCTCGGGTACGTCGTCGAGGGCGAGGCGCGGACGTACTTCGCCGGGGACACCGGCCTCTTCGACGGGATGGCGGAGGCGGTCGGCCCGGTGGACGTGGCGCTGCTTCCGGTGGGCGGCTGGGGGCCGTATCTGGGGCACGGGCATCTGGACGCGGGCCGGGCGGCGCAGGCGCTCGCGGCGCTCTGCCCGGCGGCGGCGGTGCCGGTGCACTTCGGCACGTACTGGCCGATCGGCCTGGACGCGGTGCGGCCGCACGAGTTCCACGCGCCGGGCGAGGAGTTCGTCCGGCAGGCGGCCCGGCTCGCGCCGAAGGTGACGGTGCACCTGCTCGGCCACGGAGCGCGGGTGCGGCCCGAGGTCGCCCGGTGATCGACGGCCTGATGAGGGCGGCCGGCGACCTGCCGCCGGAGTCGACGCAGCAGGCGGTCGGCTACCCCTCGCTGTTCCTGCTGGTGGCCCTCGGCTCGCTGGTGCCGGTGGTGCCGACCGGGGCGATCGTCAGCTCGGCGGCCGTGGTCGCCTTCCACCAGACCTCGCCGCTCGCCCTGCTCTTCGTCTTCCTGGTGGCCGCCTTCGCCGCGCTCCTGGGGGATGTCGCGCTGTACTGGCTGGGGCAGCGCGGGGTCCGGTCGAAGAACGGCTCGCGGTGGCTGGCCGCGCTGGAGGGCCGGGTCACCCCGGACCGGCTCGCGCAGGCACAGGAGAAGCTCGCCACGCACCAGGTGTCGGTGCTCGTCCTGTCGCGCCTGGTGCCGGCCGGGCGGATCCCGGTGATGCTGGCGTGCCTGCTCTCGCAGGTGCCGCTGCGGCGGTTCGTGCGCGGGGACGTGCCGGCGTGCCTGGCCTGGGCGGCGACGTACCAGTTGATCGGGATCCTGGGCGGCTCGCTCTTCCCGGAGCCGTGGCAGGGCGTGGTGGCGGCGGTGGGTCTGACGGTGCTGATCAGCGGGGCCCCGGCGCTGTGGCGGCGGGTACGGGGAACGGGCCACGGGAAGCCGGGGGCGGGCAGCAGGTCAGGGAGCGAGCACGCGTGAGGCGCCGACCGGGAGGTCCCAGAGGTCTTCCCTGGGCAGTCCCGCCCGGTCCCAGGCGGCCCTGACCCGGGTGAGCGGTTCGAGGACGGGCTCGGAGGAGAGCACGAAGGTCGCCCAGTGCATGGGGGCCATGCGTCGCGCGCCGAGGTCCTGGAAGGCGCGGACGGCCTCCTCGGGGTCGGTGTGGACGTCGCTGAGCCACCAGCGCGGTGCGTAGGCACCGATGGGGAGCAGGGCCAGGTCGATGCCGGGGTGGCGGGCGCCGATCTCGGCGAACCAGTGGCCGTAGCCGGTGTCTCCGGCGAAGTACACCTGGCGACCGGTTCGGCCCGCGCTGTCGGTTCTGTGGGCTCGGTCGGTGAGGACCCAGCCGCCCCAGAGTGAGCGGCAGGTGTCGAGGAGGGTCCGCTTGGACCAGTGGTGGGAGGGGACGAACTCGAAGCGTACGCCGTCGAGTTCGGCCGCCTCCCACCAGTCGAGTTCGGTGACGCGGCTGAACCTGCGGCGGGTGAACCAGCGCCCGAGACCGGCGGGGACGAAGACCGGGGTGTCCTTCGGCAGCCGCTTGAGCGTGGGGGCGTCGAGGTGGTCGAAGTGGTTGTGACTGATGACGACGGCGTCCACCGGCGGCAGGTCCTCCCAGCGGACCCCGACCGGCGTGATCCGGGCGGGGGTCCCGAAGATGCGGCGGGACCAGACGGGGTCGGTGAGGACGGTGAGGCCGCCGACGCGCAGGATCCAGCTGGCGTGGCCCGCCCAGGTGACGGCGAGGGTGTCGGGTCCGGCCTCGGGCAGCGGGCCGGGGGCGAAGGGCAGCAGCGGAATGTCGCGCAGGCCGTCGGCGCCGGGGCGCACGGCGCCCTCGCGGGCGAGCCGGGCCATGGCGCGGACGCCGGGGAGCGGGGCGGTGAGGCGGTCGGCGAAGGAGCGGGGCCAGTCGGTCCTGGTCCGGCCGAGGGGCTGGAGGACGGGCGACGGGGCGGGGGCGGTCCGGCCGTCGCGTACGGAAGGCGGGGCCTGCGTCGGCCGTGCCGTCTGTTCCGTCATCTGCGGGCTCCGTTTCTACGCGGTTCGTCGGGACGGTCTCGATGGCGTGCGTACGTACGGGAGGGTCCGCGGGCGGACCCGCGGTCCGATCCCCGGGCTCTCGTGTCGGTCTGCGCACGGCCGAAGTGCCCCAGCGGTCACCGGAGTTCCTCCAGGGCGGCTCCGAACTCGCTCAACGCACGGGCCACGTGCGGCAATTCCACCGGGTTCGTGGACATGAGGGACTCCAGCCGTTCCTCCTCGCCGCCTCCCAGGAAGGCGCCGGTGTCGAACCGCACGCGCAGGGCGCCGAGTTCGTCGCCGAAGCGGTGGCCGCCGGGGGCGGCCGTGCCGAGCCGCCGGCCGAGGTGGTTCTCCAGCTCCATCGAGTCGGTGACGCCCCGCGCGGCGAGTCCCGCGCGCAGCGGGCCGAGGTCCGCGTAGAGGTGGCGGCCCGCCTGGGGCGGCCGGGCGAGCGCGCCCGCGGAGAGGACCGCGCGATGGACGGCGGCGGCCACGCGCCCGTGCAGGGCGGCGGCGAGTGCGGCCCGTACGGTGACGTCCTCCGGTTCGTCGAGGGCGTGTGCGGCGACGGGGGCGACGGGCCCCGCGACGAAGGCCCCGAGCGCGGTGAGGACGTCGAGGGTGCGGGCGCGCGGGTCGGTGTAGCGGTCGGCCCGGTCCCGTCCGGTGGGTGGGAAGCGGGCCACGGCGCAGGGCCAGGCCGGCGGGGTGAGCGCACCCACCAGGTCGTACAGGACGGTGACGTCGTCGGGGCACATCTCGGCGGGGCTCAGGAGCACGGTGTCGTCGCGCCGGTGCAGGGTGTCGCGCCAGGTCTCGTCGCTGACGATGTGCAGGCCCTCGGCGACGGCGGCCTCGCACGCCTCGCGCACCAGTTCGGGCGGGGCGACGGTGCCGGTGGGGTCGTCGGCGACGGAGAGCAGCAGCAGCCGGGGCCTGCCGCCCTCGGCACGGACCCGGCGGACGGTTTCGAGCAGGGCGTACGGGTCGGGCACGCCGCCGCACTCGGCGGGGGTGGGCACGTGGTAGGCGGGGCGGCCGAGGAGCCGGGCCTGCGGGGTCCACCAGGCCGGGCAGGGCCGCGGCAGCAGGACGTCGCCTCCGTGGGCGGCGATGAGGGCGAGCATCAGGGGGCGGGCGCCGGACGCGGCGACCACGTCCTCGGCATGGGTACGCAGGCCGCGCCGCCACCAATAGCCACTGGCGGCCTCACGGAGTACGGGCCCTCCGCCGGGTGGCTCGACCTCGGTGCGCCCCGCGGCGGCGGCGAGGATCGCGGCAAGGCCGGGGAGCACGGGCAGACCGGGCTCCGGGGCGGGTGGTCCGTAGCTCACCGGGCTGCGCCCTTCCGGCGCCGTCTGCCCCATCCTCCGCACCTCCTGCGCACAAGCACCGGGTGGCGCCCGCGCGGCGCCCCCAGTGCCTTTATACGAAGGTTCGGGGCGGTTCGCCGTCTCGGACGACGACGACCGGGTGGCGCACGACCGCGTTGAAGAGGTAGCCCTGCGTGTTGTGGACGGCCCGCTCGGGCTGGATGTTCCCGGCCGCGTCGGTGGTGCGGGAGAGCAGGGTCGCAGGGCCGGTGCGGCGCGGGCGCCACGGCACGGTCCAGCGGACCCAGCCGTCACGGCGGGGAGCGTCGAGGAGCCGGGCGGGGCGCCACAGGGCGCCGCCGTCGGTGGAGACCTCCACCCCGCGCACGGGCGCGAGCGCGGACCAGGCGCGACCGGTGAGGCGGTGGACGCGGCCGGCCTCCAGCGTGGTGCCGAAGGGGAGCTCGTACCCGGACTTGAGGGTCTGGCGGGTGATCGGCGCGCTGCCCCCGGGAGGGTGCGCGGCGCCGAAGAGCCGGTAGTGGTCGGTGGACCAGGGCGAGGAGAGCGGGGTGGTGGAGACCTCGATGTCACCGAGCCACTTGACGGAGGCGATGCCGACCCAGGACGGCACGACGACCCGGACCGGGTAGCCGTGGTCGTACGGGAGCGGCTCGCCGTTCATCTCGTACGCGAGGATCACGTCGTCGAGCGCCTTGGCCACCGGCAGCGGCCGGCGGACCCGGCCGAGGTTCACTCCCCCGGTGACGTACTCGTCGTCCAGGCCGCGCGGCTGGACGTCCACGGCGTCCGCGGCGATCCCGGCGCGCCGCAGCACGTCGGAGAGGCGGGCTCCGCGCCAGCGGGCCGCGCCGACCGCGCCGAGGGTCCAAGCGGTGCCGCTGACGGTCTCGCCCTGCTGGGTGGCGTAGAGGCTGCGGCCGTTTCCGGCGCACTCGACCAGGGCCGTACGGGTGACGGAGGGGAGGTCCCGCAGCTGTCCGTAGGTGAGGTGGACGGGGCCGCGGCCGTGCAGTCCGTCGCCCCAGAGGGTGAGCCGCCAGGTGGCGGCGTCGAGGACGGGGGTGGAGGTGTGGTTGCGGACGAAGAACCGGTCCGTGGGGGTGAGGAGGCCGGTGCTCCGGAAGGCGTCGAAGCGGGACTCGGCGTTGGTGCCGCGGATCGTGAACAGCTCGGGCGGCGTCGGCTTGACGATGCCGGGCACCGTGGCGGCCGTCGCGGCCGTGGCGGGGGCCGCGGTGGCAAGTCCGCCGAGCGCGGAGGCCGCGGGGGCGGCGGCGAGCAGCTTCAGCAGGGACCGGCGGGCCGGCACGGACTCGTGGGGCACGTTTCTCCTCGGTGCGACGGCGGGCGCGGGGGGCTGGGGGCCCGTTGCTGGGGCGGTGGCTGGGGGGGGCGGCGGCCCCGATGTTAGGCGCGCGAAGAGCCCGCGAACGGTCTGTTCACGGGCTCGTCATGTTTCGCCATATGACGAGCCGTCAGGTCCGCCGGCTCAGCGGACCAGGACCCGCTCCAGCATCAGTTCGACCGCCGAGACGATCGCGTCCGCGTCGATCCCGGCCTCGTGGAGCTGTTCCTCCGGGGTCGCCGAGGACGGCATCGAGCGGACGGCGAGCCGGGCGAGGCGCGGCACGCCGCCGTGGCCGTTGGCGAACGCCTCGGCGACCGCGTCGCCGATCCCGCCCTCGGGGCGGTGGTCCTCCACGGTCAGGACGCAGCCGGTCGTCCCGGCCGCGCGGTCGAGCGTGGCGGTGTCGACGGGCTTGACCGAGTAGAGGTCGATCACCCGGACCGGCAGCCCCTCCTCCGCAAGGCGATCGGCGGCCCGCAGGGCCTCGTGCACGGTCACCCCGGCGGCGACGATCGTCGCCCGGTCGTCCTCGCCATGGTCACGGAGGACCTTGCTCCCGCCGACCGGGAACTCCTCCTCGGGCCCGTACAGGACGGGCGTCGGGCCGCGCGTGGTGCGCAGGTAGCGGACCCCGTCCAGGTCGGCCATGGTCACGACGAGCCGCGCCGTCTGGTGGGCGTCGCACGGGTACAGGACGGTGGAGCCGTGCACCGCCCGCATCATCGCCAGGTCCTCGAGGCCCATCTGGCTCGGCCCGTCCTGGCCGATCGAGACACCGGCGTGCGACCCGACGAGGTTGATCCCGGCCCGGCCGACCGCCGCCATCCGGATGAAGTCGTGGGCGCGCGTGAGGAACGCGGCGAAGGTCGAGGCGTAGGGGACGTAGCCGCGCGCCTGGAGCCCGACGGCCGCGCCGACGAGCTGCTGCTCCGCGATCCAGCACTCGAAGTAGCGCTCGGGGTGCGCCTGGGCGAAGCGGTCGGTACGGGTCGAGTCGCCGACCTCGCCGTCGAGGGCGACGACGTCGCCGCGCGTCCCGCCGAGGGCCGCGAGGGCGTCGCCGTAGGCGTCCCGGGTGGCGACCTTCTCGCCCCGGTCGTACCTGGGCAGCGAGGGCGCGACGCCCACCACGGGGCGCGGCACGAGGGCGGCGGGCGGGTCGGTGACCTGGATCCGCAGGTCGCTGAGGCCGCCGAGTTCGGCGATGGCGGCCTCGGCGTCCGGGAGGGGTTTGCCGTGCATGCCCTCGCGGTTCTCGACGGCCGCCACGCCCCGGCCCTTGCGGGTGGCGGCGAGCACGGCCGTGGGCCGGTGGAGGGTCGCGCGAGCCTCGCGCAGGGCCGCGTCGACGGCCTCGACGTCGTGGCCGTCGATCCGTACGGTGTGCCAGCCGAAGGCCTCGAGGCGCTCGGCGTAGGCGCCCAGGTCGTGCTGGTGGCGGGTGGGGCCGCGCTGGCCGAGCCGGTTGACGTCGACGATCAGGGTGAGGTTGTCGAGGCGGCAGTACGAGGCGTGCTCGACGGCCTCCCAGACGGACCCCTCGGCCATCTCGCTGTCCCCGCCTACCACCCACACCTGGTACGGGACGCGGTCGAGGAACTTCCCGGCGAGCGCCATGCCGACGCCGACGGGCAGTCCCTGGCCGAGCGATCCGGTGGCGACGTCGACCCAGGGCAGCCGGGGCGTGGGGTGGCCTTCGAGGAGGCTGCCCGCGCGGCGGAAGGTGAGCAGCTCCCGCTCGCCGACGACCCCCGCGGCCCGGTACATGGCGTAGAGCAGCGGCGAGGCGTGGCCCTTGGAGAGGACGAGCCGGTCGTTGCCGGGGTGGTCGGGGCGGTCGAAGTCGTAGCGGAGGTGGCGGGCGAGGAGGACGGCGCCGATCTCGGCGGCCGACATGGCGGAGGTGGGATGGCCGGAACCGGCTGCGTCGGTGGCGCGTACGGCATCGACGCGGAGCTGCTGCGCGAGCGAGGACATCGTTTCGTACCGCATCGGGATCCTTCCTCCACGTGCCCGTACGACGGCCGGTGTCGGTGCGACGGCACAGGACCTCTGCACGTCACGTCGGCTCCACAACGCCCGGGTACCCAGGGCGTCGGCCCGTATGCCCGGTCTCACCGTCGAGTCGGGGGAACGGGGGCGTGATCCGGTGGTGCGAACCGGTGGGGTGGCCCGGTCTCGAAACCGGGTCGCTCCCGTCCGGGCGCGGCGCGGAGAATGCGGTGCATGCCGATCCGAGCAGCGCTTCCCCGGGACGCGGCGGCGATCGCCGCCGTCCACGTCCGGTCCTGGCAGGCCGCCTACCGCGACCTGCTCCCCCGCCCGTACCTCGACGGCCTGGACGTCGACGAGCGGGCCGCCGTCTGGGCGGCGCGGCTCGCGGAGCCGCGGCCGCCGGGTGTGCTCCTGGCGACGGAGGCCGGGCCGTCCGAGCGGGTCGTGGGCTTCTGCGGCTTCCGGGCCTGGCCGGACGACGAGCTGGATCCGGCGACGACCGGGGAGATCTCCGCGCTCTACGCGGTGCCGGAGGCGTGGGGCACGGGCGTGGGCCGGGGGCTGCTGGCCGCTGCGGAGGAGGCACTCGCGGCGGAGGGTTTCCGTGACGCGGCGCTGTGGGTCCTCGCGGACAACGCCCGGGGCCGGCGCTTCTACGAGGCGGCGGGCTGGCGGCCGGACGGCACCGTCGTCCAGGACACGACGGCGGGCCGGACGCTCGACGAACTCCGCTACCGGCGGCGCCTGTTCGTCTGACCGGTTGTCCACATCGCGAGATGTGTATCTCATCATGCGGGTGATGCGCGTACCGTTGCCGTACCCACCCACCCAGAGGGAGTCCGGTCGATGACGCATGCCTCCGAAGAGTCCAGGCCGCATGAGACCGCCGTCTACACCCATGGACATCACGAGTCGGTGCTGCGCTCGCACAGTTGGCGCACCGCCGCGAATTCCGCGGCCTATCTGCTGCCCGAGCTGAAGCCCGGCCTGGACGTCCTGGACGTGGGCTGCGGTCCCGGCACGATCACCGCCGATCTGGCCGCGCTGGTCGCGCCGGGCCGGGTCACCGCGGTCGACGCCGCCGAGGACGTCCTGGACAAGGCGCGGGCGGTCGCCGCCGAACGCGGCGTGGAGAACGTGGAGTTCGCGGTCGCCGACGTCCACGCCCTGGACTTCCCCGACGACTCCTTCGACGTGGTCCACGCCCACCAGGTGCTGCAGCACGTGGGCGACCCGGTACGGGCGCTGGGCGAGATGCGGCGGGTCTGCCGTCCGGGCGGGGTGGTCGCCGCCCGGGACAGCGACTACGGCGCGTTCACCTGGTATCCGGCCTCGCCCGCCCTGGACCGCTGGCTGGAGCTGTACCGGCGGGTCGCGCGCGGCAACGGCGGCGAACCGGACGCGGGGCGACGGCTGTTCGCCTGGGCGCGGCAGGCCGGGTTCACGGACGTCACGACGACGGCGGGCACCTGGTGCTTCGCGACGCCGGACGAGCGGGCGTGGTGGAGCGGGCTGTGGGCGGACCGGACGACGGAGTCGGTCTACGCGAAGCTGGCGGTGGACGGCGGGTACGCGACGCCGCAGGCGCTGGTCGAGATCGCGCGGGCCTGGCGGGAGTGGGGCGGGCAGGAGGACGGCTGGTTCATGGTCCCGCACGGGGAGATCCTCTGCCGCGTCCAGTGATCCTCAACTAGGCTCGCCCACATGGTGATTATGGGGACCACGCTGCGTATCTGCGTCGACGACCTCGAACCCGCCGTGGCGTTCTACGAGCGGCTCACCGGCGCTCCGGCCCAGCGTTTCGAGCGCGGCGGGGTGTCGGTCGCGGCCGTCGACTGCTTCCTCCTCATGAGCGGTCCGGAGTCGGAGCTTGAGGTCCTGCGCAAGGTCGCCGCGACCATCTCCGTCGAGGATGTGGACGCGGCGTTCACCGCGCTGACCGAGGCCGGCGCCAAGGTACTGGCCGGCCCGGTCCCCACGCCGGTGGGCCGCAATCTGATCGCGGTCCACCCGGACGGTTCGGTCTTCGAGTACGTCGACCGGCGCTCCTGAGCCTCTCCTCAGGCGGCGGACGCGCCCTGGCCGAGGGTGCGTTCGACGGCCTCGTAGGTGATGCCGTGGTCGGCGAGCGCCTCGGCGACGACGCCCGGTCGGGCGGTCAGGGCAAGGAGCAGGTGTTCGTCGCCGATGGCCTTCTCGCGGCGGCCGAGACAGATCCGCAGGGAGCGCTCCAGGACGCTCGCAGCCTCCCGACTGAACGTGGGCCTCCCGAAAACGCCGGGAACCCCCGTCGCGGTCGTCGGCGAGGGCTCCGGGCCCGTGTGCCTCCTCGACGCGGGCGACGATCTCCGGCACGTCGATGCCGAGACCCGCGAGCGCCTCCATGTCGGCCTTCGACAGGCCGCCCCGCCGATGGGCGTCGGAGAGTTCCGCCTCCAGCGAGGGCCGCCGGTCGGTCGCACCGAGGGCCCGCAGCACGAAGGACGCCTTGGTCCCCTCCGCGTCGAGCAGCGCGAGCAGCAGGTGCTCTTCGGTGACCACGGCGGCCCGGTCACGCCGGGCCCGCTCCACGGCCTCGATCACCGCGGCCCGCGCCCCTGCCGTGAATCGCTCGAACATCAATGCCTCCCGTACTTCTTGTGCACGGCCTGACGGCTCACGCCCAGCTCCGCCGCGATCTCCTGCCACGACCAGCCCTGGGCTCGGGCGCTGCGCACCTGGACGGCCTCCAACTGCTCAAGGAGCCGCCGCAGGGCCGTCACGGCCCGGAGGCCGACCCGGGGATCACGGTCCCCGGCCCGCGCGGCGAGATCGGTTGCATCGGTCATGGTGTCAACTTACGTTGACACCCCCCTTTCCTGTCAACCATGGTTGACAGGAAAGGGGTGGTGACGCGTCTTCTACGGCGCGAGGAGCCGGCCCGCGGCGACCGCCGAAGCGACCGTCCCGCCGACCACCACCGCCGACGCCGCGACCACGGGAACCCGCAGACTCCATCTGCGCAGCCGGAAGTCACCAACTCGACCGCAAGAGTTCAGCATGCGCACGCACCGGTGCCGGGTTCCCTCCGGGGCCGCCCCGGAGGGAACCTCCCTACGGCCGCATCCGGAACTCGTAGACGTCCGGCAGTGGCTCGTCGGTGAGGGCCGCCCAGACCTCGCCGAGGGTCTCCGCGCCCTCGCGCAGGTCCGCGACCTCGAAGCCCGCGTCGAAGACGGCCCGGGCCTCGGCGTTCCGCCCCTCGGCGAGGAGGAGGCGGGCCTCCAGGAGGCGGAAGGCGCCACGCGCGCGTGCCTCGTCCGGCAGCCGGTCCAGGAGTGCGCGGGCCTGCGGGAAGCAGCCGGCCGCCAGGAGCGCGGTGACGGCCTCCCGGCCGAGCGCGCCCGTCACCACGGGGTCGTCGCCGGGCAGGGTCTCGAAGGCCTCGGCGTACCGCTCGGCTGCGCGGGCCGGGTGGCCGCCCTCCTGGTCGGCGACGGCCAGGCAGTACAGCAGCGGCCAGCGCGTGCCCTCCTGCCGGAGCCCGCGCTCCCAGCTCCGTACCGCCTGCGCGAGGTCGCCCGCGTGCCACTGCGCGATCCCGAGGTGGTACTCCGTCAGCGACTCGGCCGGCGCGGTCTCCAGCATGTCCCGCCAGTGGTCCGCCACCAGCGACGGGCCGGGCGGGGCGCCCTCGGCAAGCGGCGGCAGGACGCCCGTGCGGAGCAGGTCGAGCCAGGGCTTCTGCTCCTCCCCCAGGGTCGACGCGGCAAACGGGGTCCCGGGCAGCTCGTGCCGCTGGGCCAGGACTTCGAGGGCGCCCCAGCCGGAGCCGGTCGCGAGGACGGTGACCGGTTCGGCGTCGGCCGCGGCGGCCCGCCAGGTCGCGTACGCGGCGTCGACGGCGGCGCGCGGCAGGGCCGTCTCCAGGGCCCGTTCCACGGCGGCGCGGGCGGCCGCCCAGTCCTCGCCGTGCACGGTCCCGGCCTCGGCCGCCAGCGGCCCGTACGTCTCCAGCCAGCTGAACTCCGCGCCGCCCTCCAGCTTCAGGTGCTCCAGCTGGGTCCGGGCGAGGCCGGCCTGGATCTCGGCGTACCCGGGGGCGCCGGGGGCGGTGAGCCACTCCTGCCAGCGGCGGCCGCCGCGCGCGGTGCCCCAGAGGAAGAGCTTGCGTCCGCGCAGCAGGTCGGTCGAGGTCTGCACGAGTCCCGCGCCGGTCCCGTCGAGGGCGGCGATCCAGCGTCGGCCCGCGTCCGGGACGTCGTAGAAGTAGTCGGCGGGCAGGGTGCTGCGCAGCGGATACGTACGGTCCTCGGCCTTCCCCGTCGAGTCCTCGGCGACCGGGACGGGGACGCGGCGCAGGGCGTGCTCGTAGCCGTAGTGCCAGGCGGTGTCGGCGGGGGCGAGGATCCTGCGGTCCTCGGGGACGGCGGTGTTGGACCACCAGTAGACGGGGACGGTCCGCTCGTGGGGATTGCGGATCCGTACGCCGACGTGGAGGAAGTCGCTGCCCTCCGGGAGCCACAGATCGACCTGGTAGGGGAGGTCTCGCAGCCGTTCCCACTCCCACAGGCGCAGCATCTCGCCGCCGCCGGGCGCCGGCACGATCGCCGCGTGCACCGGGGAGCAGGAGAGGGTGGTGTGGCCGGTGGCGCCGATGTTCCACTCGATGCCGCCGGCGAACCAGGCGCCGTTGAGCGCGAAGGCCGCGGGCTGGAACACCGGGTTGCGGTGGACGAGTTCGCGACCGGTGGGCTTGTGGTGCAGGGAATGCACGCGCCCGCCGAGGCCGGGCAGCACGGTGGCCCGTACCCGGTCGTTCTCGATGACGATCGCGTCGAGGTCGGTGGGCACGCGCTCGCGTCCGTAGCCGTCGCGCACCGGGACGGGCAGGACGGTGCGCAGGGGCGCGTACCCGAGCTGCCGGGCCATGTCGCGCGGCAGCTCTTCGGCGGCACGTCCGTCGACCGTCGGAGTCCCGTCGAGGACCGCCAGGGCGGGCAGCGGGTTGTCCGGGCCCAACGGAGCCGCGGGCAGGGTCAGTACGGCACGTCGTACGGTCGTCATGGCGCCCATCGAACACGGCGGACGCGCGACTGACCAGGGGGTCTGTCCGTCAGTCTTCGGCAAAGGCGGCGACGACGAGGTCCGTGAGAAGGGCTCCGGCCGTGCCGTCCGGGTCGAGATCGGGGTCGTAGATCGTGACGTTGAGACCGACGCAGCGCTCGGAGCGGACCAAGGTCCGCAGCAGGGGGACGAGTTCGTCGGGCAGCAGCCCGTCGGGGTCGGGGCTGTCGACGGCCGGCATCACGGACGGGTCGAGGACGTCGGCGTCCAGGTGGACCCAGAAGCCGTCGAGCGCCGGGGTCCCGAAGGCGGTGACCGTGGCCGCGGCGAGCTCGGCCGGGCCCCAGGCGCGCAGGTCGGCGACGGTGACGACGGGGACCTTCAGGGCGCGCAGCTCGACGAGTTCGGGATCGTCGTGGTACGCGTCGCGGATGCCGAAGAGCCGGACGTCCTCCTCGCGGAGGTAGGGGCCGAGGCCGTCCAGATCGGTGAGGTCCCGCTGGCCGCGGCCGGTGGCGATGGCCAGCTCCTCGCCGCCGGCGGCGCCGACCCGGTCGGAGTTGCCGGGATGACGGAAGTCCGGAGAGGCGTCGACGGCGGCGAGTCCGTAGCGGCCGATACGGCGCAGGGCGAGGGAGGCGCCGAGCTGGATCGAGCAGTCGCCGCCGAGGACCAAGGGGAAGTCCCCGGCCCGTACGTGGTGTTCGATCCGGTCGGCGAGGGTGCGGGTGTACGTCGCGAGGGCGGCCGCGTTGAAGACGCCGTCGCCCTCCTGCCAGTCACCGAGGTCGTAGCGGGGCGGGACGACGACCCCGCCCTCCAGGGCGCCGAGCCGGGCCACGATCCGGTTCTCGCGGAGGGCTCCGGCGAGCTTGTGGCAGCCGGGCACGGTACCGGGGACCGGCGGGCGCAGGCCGAGGTTGGAGGGGGCGTCGAGGGCCACGATATTCCGCATGCGCTTCATCCTCGCCGCCGTAGTCTGGATCTTCAACGCTTTCGGTGAACGACGTGAGGACCAGGGGAATGAGCACCCAGCACACCTACCGGGTGATCGTGCGCGGCACGTTCGACGGCCTGTCGGAGGAGAGCCGGACCCGGCTGCTCGCCGAGGTCGACGCGCACGGGATCGGTGCGATGCGGTTCACCGAGGAGGGCTCGCTCACCTACGACAGGTCCCTGAAGCACTTCTCGTACCGCTTGGCCGTCGTCTCGGACGCGGCGGACGGCGAGGAGATGGCCGGGGCGATCGCCGAGGACCGGGTGGAGACGGCGCTCGCGGGGCTGGGGCACGCCCACGGGGAGTTGAAGTCGACCGTGACCGACATGGACACGATGAAGATCAACTACAAGCGCTGAGCGCCGCCGCGACGCGTCGACGTCGAGGCGCGGGCGGTGGGCGGCGGGCGGTGGACGGACACGCGGTGATCACCCCGTGTCCGCCCGGCGTTGCCCGGCGTTGCCCGGCGTTGCCCGGCTTGCTCGGCGTTGCTCGCGTTCGCCCGGAGTCCGGTCAGCGGCGGGCCGAGCGGACTCGGGGCGGGCAGGTCTCGCCCCGCTTCACCACGCCGATCACGACGGTCGTCCGGCCGTCGAGGGCCGCGCCCTCGGCCGGGTACTGCGTGCACACCCACCAGTTCGGCGGCCAGAGCACCCGCCGGTCGCGGCCGCCGACGTCGTGTACGTCGAGGCGGGTACGGGGGGCGAGGGCGGTGAAGACCCGCCAGAGGCCCTTGCCGCGGAAGGCCGGCATCGGCCGGGCGGGCACCGGCGGGGCGCCCTCGGCCGCGACCGCTTCCCCCGCCGAGGTGACCGCCACCGCCGCGAGCGCGAGGACGGCACCGACGCCCAGGACCGCCCGGCCGGGCGTGAAGGGTCCGGTGGAGCGGGATGCCTCGCCGCTCGATGTCTCCTTGGGACGCATGCCCGGACCTCTCCTCCGTCGTACGCGGCCGCCCCCGTGGGACCAGGATGGAGGGATCCGGTCCGCACGGGGGCGGTGGGAGGGGCCGTACGGGTGAGGGTGCGGCCTCCCCCGCCGTGCCCGGTCGGTGGTGGGTCTCGATCCGGGTCCCGATCGGTGACGGGTCCCGCTCCGGGTCCCGGTCCGGGTCCCGGTCGGTGGTGGGTCCCGGTCAGTGGTGCGTGAGAACCAGCTGCGGCTCGTCGGCCGGTGCCTCGGCCGGGTCGGGGCGCTGGATGAGCAGGGCGCTCACGACGCCGACGCCGAGCAGGGCGAGGGCCGCGTACATCGCGTGCTGGTAGCCCGCCTCGGTCGGTCCGCCCGCGTCGCTGCCCGCCGTGATCATCGCGGAGGCCAGGGCGATGCCGAGGGAGGCCCCGATGCCGAAGCACGCGCCGTTGAGTCCGGAGAGCGAACCGGGCTTGTCCTTGGGGGCCGTGGTGACGGCGAGGCCGTTGAGGCCGGTCAGCATGAAACCGCCGTAGGTGATGCCGAGCGCCGCGAGCGAGGCGACCAGGATCCACTCGTTGTGCAGGAAGAAGGTGGCGAGGAGGAAGATCGCGAAGTTGGCGATCGCGCCGGTCACGACGATCTTCCGCCAGCCGATCCTCGGGCCGAGGCGCCCGGTCAGCGGCGCGGAGACCACCCCGATCAGCTGGATAGGGGTGAGGAAGAGGACGGCGGCGGTCACAGCGGTGAGCCCGAGGCCGACCCGGGCGTCCTGGGAGAAGAGCGGGATCGTCAGCGCGATGGCGCCGAAGGCGCCGCCCAGGGTGCAGACGGTGGTGAGCAGCAGCGGCCAGGCGCGGCGGGAGGCCAGGACGTCGATGTCGATGACCGGGTTGGCCGCGCTCTTCTGCGAGACGACGAAGAAGACGAGCGAGGCGAGGCCGCCGAGCAGGAACGCGAGGGTGAGGGCGGAGGTCCAGCCCCAGGAGGCGCCCTGGGCGAGCCCGACGAGGATGCCGGTGAGGCCGAGCGCGAGGGCGGCGATGCCCCGGGAGTCGAAGCGGCCGTCGGTGGCGGTGGGCGGGACGTCGGGGACGTACCGGCGTACGCCGATCAGGCCCGCGACGGCTATGAGGGTGGAGCAGACGAAGATGCCCCGGAAGCCGATGGTGTCGGCGATCTGGCCGCCGGCGATGGCGTCGATCCCGGCGAGGCCGCCGTTCACGGCGGTGATGATGCCCGCGGCCTTGCCGAAGCCGGCCGGGGTGAGGAGCTGGTTCAGGGTGAGGAAGGCGAGGGTGAACATCGCCGCCGAGATGCCCTGGAGGATGCGGCCCGCGATGAAGATCTCGATGTTCGGCGCGAAGACGCAGAGCAGGTTGCCCGCGATCAGGACGAAGGCGCAGACGATCATCATCGGCTTGCGGCCGCGCTGGTCGCTGAGGCGGGCGAGGGTGACCTGGCCTATGGCCGCCATGAGGAAGAAGAGGGTCTGGGAGAGACCGGCGGCGGCCGTGGTGGTGCCGAGGCGCTCGATGACATCCGGCAGCGCGGGGCTGAGCATCGTGGCGTTGATCTGGTACCCGAGGACGGCGAGCACCATCGCCAGGAGCATGGGACCTCGGCCCTTGAGGTCGGATGTGGCTGACATTGGGGCCCCTTTGCCGTGGATGTCATATCGATGAACCGAGCTTGTCTGACAAGCAACGCCCAGACAGAGTGAGTTCTACGCGCGTCACACGTCAAGACCCTTTGACCTGTGATTCCGAATACCGTTCACTTGCCGACAAGTAGGCGGAGGAGGGGCAGTGGCAGTCAGCGGACAGCAGCGGCGACCGGTCGTGGTGCTCTACGAGCGGATCGCGGACGCCATCCACGACGGCACCTATCCCCCGGGCTCGACGCTCCCCTCCGAGCCGAAGCTCGCGGGCGAGCTGGGGGTGAGCCGCCCCGCCCTGCGCGAGGCCCTGCTGCTGCTCCAGGAGGACGGCCTGCTCTCCGTACGGCGCGGGGTCGGCCGGACGGTCAACGACCACCCGCCGCGCCGGGGCTTCGAGCACATCCAGCCCCTGGAGGAGCTGATCGGCGCGGGCACGCCCCTGCGCGTACGGGCGCTGCTGCGGGCCGTCGAGGAACCGACCGACTTCACGACCCAGCACCTCCTCGCCCCCGCCAGGGCGGAGCTCCGGTTCTGGGAGTCACTGCTGGCCGGGGAGGGTACGGCGGCGGCGCTCAGCCAGGAGTGGGCGGCGGCCGACGACGTACTGGAGCGGGCGCATCCGGCCTTCGCGGAGGCGCTGCGCACGGAGCCGGCGCCCGAGCGGACCTCGATGCTGGCGGTGCTCGCGGGGACCTCGCGCGGGGTGCCGCTGGGGGCGCACAGCAGCGTGACGGCGACCCTGCTCGGGCAGCGCAGGGGCGAGCAGCTCGGCCGCCCCGCCGACACCCCCGCGGTCCTCGTCACCCAGGTGGTACGGGTCGGGGACACCCCGGTCCTGGCCGCCAAGCACATGCTCCCCACGGGCGCGCCTGCGCTGCCGGTCCTCCAGTCGAACTGAGGCCCCGTCCGAGGCGGCCCCCAGGGGCGACCGGCGTCACAGCGCCGGGCCCCCGTCGTGGCGTACACTTCCGCGCCATGCACTTGTCTGACAACCCTGCCGCTGCCCCTGCCGTCGTCGCCGAGTGGATCCGCCGCGCGCCGAAGGCCGTCCTCCACGACCACCTGGACGGCGGTCTGCGCCCCACCACGATCGTCGAACTGGCCCGGGAGTGCGGCTACACCGCGCTGCCGACCGAGGACCCGGCCGCGCTCGCGGTCTGGTTCCGGGACGCCGCCGACTCCGGCTCGCTCGAGCGGTACCTGGAGACCTTCGCCCACACCTGCGCGGTCATGCAGACCCGCGAAGCGCTCCACCGGATCGCGGCCGAGTGCGCCGAGGACCTGGCGGCCGACGGGGTCGTCTACGCCGAGATCCGCTACGCCCCCGAGCAGCACCTGGCGGCCGGTCTGACCCTGGACGAGGTCGTCGAGGCGGTCAACGACGGCTTCCGCGAGGGCGAGCGCCGCTCCGGCGGTCGGATCGCCGTCCGCGCGCTCCTCACGGGCATGCGCCACACCGACCGTTCGCTGGAGATAGCCCAGCTCACGGTGGCGCACCGGGACCGGGGCGTGGCCGGCTTCGACATCGCCGGCGGCGAGATCGGCAACCCGCCGGCCCGCCACCTGCCCGCCTTCCAGCACCTGAAGCGGCACAACTGCCACTTCACGATCCACGCGGGCGAGGCCGTCGGCGCGGAGTCGATCCACGAGGCCGTGCAGGTCTGCGGCACCGAGCGCATCGGCCACGGCGTGCGGATCACGGACGACATCGCCGAGGACGGCACGCTGGGCCACCTCGCCGCGTACGTCCGTGACAACCGGATCGCCCTGGAGGTCTGCCCGACCTCCAACCTCCAGACGGGCGCGGCGAAGGACTACGCCTCGCACCCGATCGACGAGCTGCGCCGCCTCGGCTTCCGGATCACGCTGAACACGGACAACCGGCTGGTCTCCGGCACCACCATGAGCGAGGAGTTCCAGCACATGGTGGACGCCTTCGGCTACGGCCCGGAGGTCTTCGAGGAGTTCACGGTCGCCGCCCTCGACGCCGCCTTCCTCCCGCTCCCGGAGCGGCAGCGGCTGATCGACGAGGTCGTCCGCCCGGGTTACGCGGCGCTCGGGACCGCGTAGTCGTGGGACCGGGTCCGGGGCGGAGGCCCGCCTCGGACCCGCGCGAAGGCCCGCCCCGGAACCGTCACCCGTCCCCGTCACCCGTCCCCGTCAGCAATCCCGGTCGGCCGTCAGCCGTCACGGTCGGCGAGCAGCCGCCACGTGGTGAGCGCGACGGAGGCCCTGACAAGCCCCGCGGGTTCGGTGAGTTCGATGCCCAGGGTCTTCCCGATCTGCTCCAGGCGGCGGGCGACGCTGCTGTGGTGGAGGTGGAGGAGCTGGGCGGCCCGGCGCTGGGAGCCGGTGGCGCAGTAGGCGTCCAGGGTCGCGAGGTCGCCCGCGTTGCCGGCGAGGGCGGCGATCGCCGCCACGTCCGCGTCGTCCCGTGCGACGGCCGGCGGCACCTGCGCCAGGAGCGCCAGCGCCCCGAGCCGGGCGTGGTGGACGACCGGCCGGTGCGGGGTGGTGAACCGCAGCGCGGTGCGGGCCTGCCGCCAGGACCGTTCCGGGCTGTCGGCGGCGCCGATGCCCGCGCGGGAGTCCGCCGGAAACCGGTCCTCGTCCACGCCGGTGGTCAGGAGGACGCCCACGTCGCCGACCGTGGCCGCCTTCACCGGGCCTGCCGGGCAGACCAGGGCGCCGATCCGGTGGAGCGGCAGCCGCGACCGTACGGCGACGACCTCGACCGGCACGTCGGGGGCGAACCCCAGGAGCCGTAACGCCCGTGCCGTGGCGGCCTGGTCGCCGCCGGAGCTGATGACCAGTTCGACGAGGGCGGGATCGGCCATGGTGGTCCTGGCCGGTCCGTACCGCTCGACGACCGTCGCGGCGGCGATGGCGAGGCGTTCGAGCACCACCGTGTCGAGGAGCAGCGGCGGTCCGGGCCGCTCCAGCCACACCTCACCGACCTCCTCCTCGTCCAGCGTGATCGGCACGGGCGGGGACCCGGGCGCGAACCCAGGTGCGGACCCGGGCGCGAACCCGGGCGCGAATCCAGGTGCGGACCCGGCTCCGGGCGTCGACGGGTCGGCCGGTAGGCCGCCGTCGGGCGCGACGCGCAGCGCCCGTCCCGTGCCGTGGAGCCGGATCCCGGCCACGCACTCGGCAAGGCCCGCCGAGGCCCGGGCGAGCGCCGGAAGGTCCACCCGGCGGCGCATGAGCGTGTCGTAGAACGCGACGACGCGGATCGCGCCTTCGGCGTACGCGTCCAGTCCCGAAAGCCGTACGGCGAGTGCCTCCATGGCGCAAGAGTAGAACGCGCGCGGGGCTGCGCAGGGGCGCGCCGATCGGTGCGCGATCGGGGCGGGAGACGCGACGGGCGACGGGGTGACCGCGCGGACCGGGGCCGTGAGGATGAGGCGCATGGATCCCGAACTCGAACCCTTCGTCCCCCTGCTTCCCCGACTGGACCTGACCGACCCGGCGGCCGCCCGCGCGAAGGTCGCCGCGCTCGTCGCCTCGATTCCGGCCCCGGACACCACCGGCCTGGACGTCCAGGACCGTACGGTGCCCGCCGATCCTGACGTGCCGGTACGGATCTACCGGCCGAAGGACGCCCAGGGCGCCGTCCTCTGGCTGAGCGGCGGCGGCTGGGTCGTCGGCGACCTGGACACCGAGCGCCACTGGGGCGCCCGGATCGCGGCGGGCTCCGGGGCGGTCGTGATCTCGGTGAACTACCGCCGGTCTCCCGAGCACCGCTTCCCCGCCGCCCTCGACGACGTGTACGCCGTGCTGTCCTGGACGGCCGAGCACGCGGCCGAACTCGGCATCGACCCGGACCGGATCGCGGTCGGCGGGCACAGCGCCGGCGGCGGCCTCGCGGCGGCGGTGGCGCTCCGGGCGCGGGACGAGCAGGGTCCCCCGATCCGCTTCCAGATGCTCAATCAGCCGGCCCTGGACGACCGGCAGGAGACCTGGTCCCAGCGCACCTTCACCGACACGCCCGCGCAGGACCGGGCCACCGTCGCGATGGCGTGGCGGCACTATCTGGGCTCCGGGCAGGCCACCCCCTACGCGGCGCCGGCCCGGGCGACCGATCTGTCCGGGCTCCCTCCCGCGTACATCTCCACCGCGGAGTTCGACCCGCTCCGCGACGAGGAGATCACCTACGCGCTGCGCCTGCTCCAGGTGGGTGTGCCGGTCGAACTGCACCAGTGGCCCGGCACGTTCCACGGATCGCAGGCGATCCTGTCCGCCGAGGTCTCCCAGCGACAGCTCGCCGAACTCTGCGCGGCCCTACGCCGCGCGCTGACCGGCGCCACCGGCTGACCGGCGGCTCCCTGGTGAACGAAGACCGAGGAAAGGACGTCACGACATGAGCGTCACCCCGATCGACCTGTACGCCTCGTTCCTCCAGCTCGACCACGGCGGTGAGGTGCGCGCCGTGCAGCCCGTGTTCGACCCCGAGCGGGACGGCTGGCAGGTGATGACCTTCCACGTGGAGAACGACGCCGATGTCCATGCGGACCACTGGGAGGTCCACACCGAGGCGGACGAGGTGGTCGCCTGCCTGACCGGCGGGATACGGCTCTCCTTCCGCCCCGAGCGGCCGGGGGAGGCCGAGGAGGAGATCGAGTTGGTGGCCGGGACCGCTGCGGTCGTCCCGCGCGGCCGATGGCACCGGCTCGCGCTGAACGGCCCCAGCGACATCATGTCCCTCACCCGGCCACGAGGAAGCCGCCTGGAGCCGCGGGCCGAGGCCTAGGGCCTTTCGTTTGGATCAGGCCGGATCAGGGAGCGGGGTCTGGTGCGTGCGATCGCAAGGCGGAGGAGGGAGTCAACGCGGAGCGTTGGC